>NZ_JPJC01000252.1:5326-17404 GCF_000733135.1 Sphingomonas sp. FUKUSWIS1 | reverse complement strand
TTCAGTCGCAGCCACCAGCCGGCCAGCCTCTCCCCGCGCCGCCCCGCAGCTTCCGCGACCTGTCGATCGGCGGTGCTCGCCGTCCGCCTGCGGGAGGGGCGCGGGGCGGGGAGGGTCACCCCTTCGCCTTCAGTTCGAGCGCGCGGGCGTAGAGCGTCTTGCGGTCGACCCCGAGTGCCTTCGCAACCTCGCTCGCCGCCTGGCCGGTGGAGAGGCGGGTGAGGGCATCGGCCAGCGCCGTGTCGGCGTCCTCCGCGCTGGCCGGGGGGGCGTCGCCGGGGGGCGCGATGACGATGACGATCTCGCCACGCGGCGGGGCGTCGGCGTAGCGGGTGGCGAGGGTCGTCAGCGTACCGGTCACCGCCTCCTCGAACCGCTTGGTGATCTCGCGCGTGACCGCCGCCTCACGGTCGCCGAGTCCTTCGGCGAGCGCGGCAAGGCTGGCACCGAGCCGCGGACCGGATTCGTAGAGCACCAGCGTCGCGCGGATCGTGGCGATCTCGGCGATCGCCTCCGACCGGGCATGCGCCTTGGACGGCAGGAAGCCGACGAACAGGAAGCGATCGGTCGGCAGTCCCGCCAGCGTGAGCGCAGCGACCGCCGCGCAGGGGCCGGGGATCGTCACCACGAGATGCCCCGCCGCGCGCGCGTCGCGCACCAGCTTGAATCCGGGATCGGAAATCAGCGGCGTGCCCGCGTCCGACACCAGCGCCACCGCCTCGGTCGCCATCCTCGCGATCAGCGCGGGGCGGACGCCCTCGGCGCTGTGATCATGATAGGGGACCATCGGCGTCTTGGTACCGACATGGCGGAGCAGACCGGCGGTGACACGGCTGTCCTCGACCGCGACGACGTCGGCACGCGCGAGGATGTCGGCGGCACGCGGCGACAGATCACCGAGATTGCCGATCGGCGTCGCGACGATGTAAAGGCCGGGGTTCAGTGGAGTTTCAGGGTTCATGGGGATTGTCATGGCAGACGCAGCGACGATAGGGCAATCGGCCCGGCACCGGATGCGCGCGTTTGGGCGCTCGGCCGCACTCACGCTGGCCTGCCTGCTCGGCGCGTGCCAGACGATCGTCCCGCGCGGTCCCGTCGAACCATCGCAGCAGCGCCCGACCACCCGCCCGACCGACACGCCGACGATCGGGGTCGAGACCGGCATCCCGCGCGATGCCGAGCGCAACCGCGTCGCGCTGCTCGTGCCGCTGTCGGGAAGCAATGCGGGGGTCGGTACGTCGATCGCCAATGCGACGATGATGGCGCTGCTCGACACGCAGAACCAGCGCGTTCGGATCACCAATTACGATACCGCGACGGGTGCCGCGGCTGCGGCTCAGCGCGCGATCGCTGAAGGCGCGCAGCTGATCCTGGGGCCGCTGCTGTCCGAGGACGTGCGGACGGTGGCACCAATTGCGCGCGCGGCGGGCGTGCCGGTGCTGAGCTTCTCGAACGATCTCGGGGTGGCCGGCAACGGCGCCTATCTGATGGGCTATGTGCCGACCCAGTCGATTTCGCGCGTCGTCGATTTCGCGCGCGAGCGCGGCGTGTCGAACTTTGCCGGGCTGGTCCCGAACGGGCTGTATGGCGAGCGCGCCTCGACCGCATTCCTCCGTGCGGTCGAGGGGGCGGGCGGCCAGGTCGTGTCGCTGCAGACCTATGGCCGGACCGCCGGTGGCGTGTCGGGCGCGGTCACGCGGCTCGCGGCGAAGGCACCCTATGATGCCGTGCTGATCGCCGACAGCGGTTCGACCGCGGCGTCGGCGGCGGCGCTGGTGAAGCGCGGGTCGGGTGCATCGACCCGGATCCTCGGCACCGAGCTGTGGAATTCCGAATCGAGCGTTGCCGCCAAGCCGGCGCTGAACGGCGCCTGGTATGCGAGCGTGTCGGATACGCTGTACCGGCAATATGCCGCCAAATACCGCGCACGCTTCGGCAGCGGACCGTACCGCCTGTCGAGTCTCGGCTATGATTCGGTCCTGCTGACGGTGCGGATCGCGCGCGACTGGAAGCCGGGGACGGCGTTCCCCGTGTCGCGGCTGCGCGATGGCGACGGCTTTTCGGGCATCGACGGTGCGTTTCGCTTCGGCCGTGACAATGTCGCCGAGCGCGCACTGGAGGTGAAGGAAATCCGCGGGGGGACCACCACTGTTGTCTCGCCCGCGCCGAGCGGCTTCGGCGGCTGACGCCGACTCCGTTCGTCATCCCCGCGGAGGCGGGGATCCATACGGATGATCGGTTGCGATTCGAGTCGCGCGGCTAGCCAGTCTGGCTTCCCGCCTCCGCGGGAATGACATGGGTGGGGGCGTTACGCCGTCACGATCTCGGGCAGGATCGCGTCGAGCAGCAGCGCCCCCGCTTCGGTGACGCGCAGCCGACCGGGTGAGCGGGCGACGAGGCCGAGATCCTCGAGCCGTGCGACCGCGGTGAGATCCACCGGCACCACGCCGGCGTTGAGTCGGGTGATCCGGTCGAGATCGACTCCCTCGGCCAAGCGCAGCCCCATCAGCAGTGCCTCGGTCGCGCGCGTCGAGGGGGTGAGCGGGTCCTCGACCTCCATCCCGTGGCCGTTGCGCTCGATCGCCGCGAGCCAGTTTTCGGGCTTCTTGCGGCGCACTGTCGCCAGGCCACCGCGGCGGCCATGCGCGCCAGGGCCGATCCCGGCGTAATCCTGATAGCGCCAATAGGCGAGATTGTGGCGGCTCTCCGACCCCGGCCGCGCGTGGTTCGAGGTTTCATAGGCGGGGAGCCCGGCGGCTGCGGTGTCGGCGCGCGTCGCCTCGAACAGGTCGGCTGCACTGTCGCCGTCGGGGATGACGATGCGCCCCGCGAGCGCCTCGGTCGCGAACCGCGTGCCGGGCTCGATGGTGAGCTGGTAGAGCGACAGATGCTCGGTCCCGAAGCTCAGCGCGCGCGCGAGTTCGGCGCGCCAGTCGGCAAGCCGCTGGCCGGGGAGCGCATAGATCAGGTCGAAACTCACGCGCGGAAAGACGCTCTGCGCGGTCGCCAGCGCCGCCTGCCCCTCGTTCACGTCATGCGCGCGGCCGAGGAATTTCAGCGCCTGATCGTCGAGCGACTGCAATCCCAGCGACACGCGGTTGACGCCCGCGCTGGCGAGGTCGGCAAAGCGCGCGGCCTCGACCGAGGAGGGATTGGCCTCGAGCGTGATCTCGATCCCCTCGGCAAAGCCCCAGGCGCGTTCGGCGGCGTCGAGGATCGCGGCGACCGTTGCGGGCGGCATCAGCGAGGGGGTGCCGCCGCCGAAAAAGATCGATTGGAGTTTGCGTCCCGGCAGGACCGACGCCTCGTGTGCAAGGTCCGTGAGCAGCGCCGCGCGCCACGCCGCCTGGTCGACGCCCTCGCGGACATGGCTGTTGAAGTCGCAATAGGGGCATTTCGACACGCAGAACGGCCAATGGACGTAGAGCGCGAGGTCCCCCGAGGGCGGCGGGGCGGGGCTTGGCGTTTCGATCGGGGGCATTATCTCGCGCATATGGTCGCACGGAGCGACAGAAGGAAGCGTAATGACGGTTCGGTTGGGTCTGGCAGTTGCGGCGGCGTTGCTCGCCGGAGCTTGCGCGCAGGGGCCGGAACGGGTGGTGGAGCGGCGCGAGACACAGGCGCCGGCGCCGCGCGGGCCCGCGCTCCTCAAGGCGGCGATGATGGACGGGCACAATGCCGCGCGGGCGGCCGTGGGTGTCCCGCCGCTGGTGTGGAGCGATACGCTGGCGACCACCGCGCGCGCCTATGCCGAGGAAATGGCCAACACGCGCAAATTTGCGCACGCGCACCAGGTTCAGGGGCCGGGCCGCGAGGGCGAAAATCTGTGGACCGGCACGCGCTATGCCTATGCCTATCCCGAGATGATCGGCCACTGGATTGCCGAACGGAAGGATTTCGTCAACGGCGTGACGCCCGCGTTCAGCCGGACCGGCAAATATGAGGATGTCGCGCACTACACGCAGATCGTCTGGCGCAATTCGACCGCGGTGGGATGCGCGATGGCGAGCAACGAACGCGACGATTATCTGGTGTGCCGCTATTCGCCGCCGGGCAATGTGGTGGGCGAGCGTAGCTACTAGGCACCCGAGATCGCCGGACCGTCACCGGGGGTGACGGTCCGGCGGCGTTTCAGAACACGGCGGCCTTCAGCAGTTCGAACGCGACGTTCCTGTGGCTGATCGCGTTCTTCGTCTCGTGCGGCAGCTCGGCATAGGTCTGGTCATGGCCCAGCGGCACGAACATCGGGTCATAGCCGAAGCCGACCTTGCCGCGTGGCGGCCAGACCAGCGTGCCCTCGGCGCGGCCCTCGAACCATTCGACATGGCCGTCGGGCCAGGCGAGCGCGAGCACGCTGACGAAATGCGCGCCGCGGGTCGCGTCGGGACCCTTGGCGGCGAGCGCGTCCTCGACCTTCTGCATCGCCATCGACCAGTCGCGACCGTTCGGGGTCTCGGCCCAGTCGGCGGTGTACACGCCCGGATCGCCACCCAGCGCATCGACACATAGCCCGCTGTCGTCGGCGAGCGCGGGATAGCCTGACAGGTCGGCGGCGGAGCGTGCTTTCAGCTCGGCATTGGCGAAGAAGGTCGTCCCCGTCTCGACCGGCTCGGGCAGGTCGAGATCCGCCGCCGACACGACGTCGAACCCGCGCCCTGCGAGCAGGTCGGCGATCTCGCGGACCTTGCCCTTGTTGTGGCTTGCGATGACGAGCTTGCCGGGCTGGAGCTTGCGGATCGCCTGGGGGGTGCCGCCTTCGCCGCTCACTTGGCGACCGCCTTGGCCTGTGCCGCGAAGATGTCCGCGCAGCCGATCCGGGCGAGCCGCAACAGGCGGAGCAGCGCCTCCTCGTCATAGGTCGCGCCCTCGGCCGTCGCCTGCGCCTCGGCGATGTTGCCGTTTTCGAGCAGGACGAAATTCGCATCCGCGTCCGCACCCGAATCCTCGATATAGTCGAGGTCAAGCACCGGATTGCCCTGATAGATGCCGCAGCTGATCGCGGCGACCTTCTGCGTCAGCGGATCGGCGGTCAGTTTGCCACTGTCCAGCAGCCCGTCGATCGCGAGCCGCAGCGCGACCCAGGCGCCCGAGATGGAAGCGGTGCGCGTGCCGCCGTCGGCCTGAAGCACGTCGCAGTCGAGCACGATCTGGCGCTCGCCGAGCAGCTTCAGGTCGGTGACGGCGCGGAGCGAACGGCCGATCAGCCGCTGGATTTCCTGCGTGCGGCCCGACTGCTTGCCCTTGGCCGCTTCACGGTTGTTGCGTGTGTTGGTCGAGCGCGGGAGCATGCCATATTCGGCGGTCACCCAGCCTTCGCCCTTGCCGCGCAGGAACGGCGGGACCTTCTCCTCGATGCTGGCGGTGACGAGCACCTTCGTGTCGCCGAAACCGATCAGGACGGAGCCTTCGGCGTGCTTGGTGAAGCGGGGTTCGATCGTGATGCTGCGCATCTGGTCTGGGGCACGGCCGGATGGGCGCATGATGTATTCCTAAACTTCTTCCGTTCGTCCTGAGTAGCTGCTGAGCTCGTCGAAGCGGCGTATCGAAGGATCGGCCCGCTTGAGGCACATCCTTCGATACGGGGCTTCGACTTCGCTCAGTCCCTACTCAGGACGAACGGGTGGTGGGCAATAAGCGCTGCCTAGCCTTTCGCATTCCGGCTCGCCAGCCTAGATCAGCCGCATGGCCACGCCCCCCGTCACCGAACTGACCGACCGCGCGCGCGATATTTTTCGTGCGGTCGTCGACAGCTATCTCGCTAGCGGCACGCCGGTGGGGTCGAAGACGATCGCGCAGCTGGCCGGGCTCAGCCTGTCGCCCGCCTCGATTCGCGGGGTGATGGGGGAGCTGGAGGGGCTGGGGTTGCTCGCCAGTCCGCATACGAGCGCGGGGCGGATGCCGACCGATCGCGGCTTGCGGCTGTTCGTCGATGGGATGATGCAGGCGATGGAGCCGTCGTTCGAGGAGCGCCAGACGATCGAGGCACGCGCCGGTGTCGGTGGTCCGGTCGAGGAGGCGCTCGCCGCCACCACGCTTGCATTGTCGGGGCTGTCGGCGTGCGCGGGGCTGGTGATGGTGCCGAAGCGCGAGATGACGCTGCGCCAGATCGCGTTCGTCGCGCTGTCGCCCGATCAGGCGCTCGCGGTGCTGGTCAGCGAGGATGGCTCGGTCGAGAACCGCGTGATCGCGCTGCCCAAGGGCATGTCGCCGTCGACCCTGGTCGAGGCGGGCAATTACATGTCGGCGACGCTCGGCGGGCTGACGCTGGCCGAGGCGCGGCTGCGGATCGAGCGCGAGCTGGCGGACGGGCAGGCGGCGCTCGACGGTGCGGCGCGGATGCTGGTCGAGGGCGGGATCGCGGTGTGGAGCGAGGATGCGGATCGCCGCCCGGTGCTGATCGTGCGCGGGCAGGGGCGGCTGATCGATGCGGCCGCCGCCGCCGATCTCGACCGGGTCCGCGACCTGCTCGACGATCTCGAGGGAAAACAGGAGGTCGCTTCGCTGCTCGACAGCGCGCGGGCGGGCGATTCGACGCGGATCTTCATCGGTGCGGAGACCAAATTATTCGCCCTGTCCGGCTCGTCGGTGATCGCGCGACCGTTCCGCGGATTGGACGGGCGAGTGGTCGGCGTGGTGGGCGTGATCGGCCCCACGCGGTTGAACTATGCGCGCGTCGTGCCCATGGTGGATTTCACGGCTGCAACGCTCGCCCGGTTGATGGGTTGAGCCGGCCCAACTTATAGGGAAAACAATGTCCGATATCGATCAGAACACGCCTGCCGACCTGCGCGAAGAGACCGCCGAAGCCGCACCCGAAGTGGCCTCGAACGATCGCGTCACCGAGCTGGAGAACCAGCTCGCCGAGGCCAAGCAGAATGTCCTCTATGCGCAGGCCGAGGTGCAGAACGTCCGCCGCCGCGCCGAGAAGGAAGCGCAGGACGCGCGCGCCTATGCCGCCACCGCGTTCGCGCGCGACGTGCTGTCGGTTGCCGACAACCTCGCCCGCGGCCTGTCGGCGATCCCGGCGGACCTGCGTGCGGACGACAAGATGAAGGGCCTCGTCACCGGGCTCGAGGCCACCGGTCGCGAGCTGGAGAGCGTGTTCCAGCGCCACGGCATCACCAAGATCGCCGCCGAGGGCCAGATGCTCGATCCGAACAAGCATCAGGCAATGCTGGAGATCCCGAGCGACCAGCCGGCCGGCACGATCGTTCAGGAAATGCAGGCGGGCTACATGATCAAGGACCGCCTGCTGCGGCCTGCGATGGTGGGCGTCGCCAAGGCGGGGTGAGCCTGTCGGGCTGGTGTTCTCCCGCGAAGGCGGGAGCCCAGGGTTCCAAACGCTGTCGCCTGTGACCCCGGGCCCCCGCCTTCGCGGGGGAACGGCAGGAGGCGGCGCTCAACTATCTGCCTCGCCGGGATGACGACATGAACGAGAATCTGACCACCGATCGCGAGACGTTCGTCACGCATCTCGAATGTTCGATCACCGGCGAACGCTATGAGGCGGACCAGCTTCATGGCCTTTCGCGTGCGGGCAGGCCGTTGCTCGTCCGCTACGATCTCGACGCGGTGCGCTCGGCGATTTCGCGCGACACGATCGAGGCGCGGCCAACCGATCTGTGGCGGTGGCGCGAACTGCTGCCCGTGCGGGAGACGTCCAATATCGTCAGCCTCGGCGAGATCGAGACGCCCTTGGTGCCGATCCCCAGGTCCGGTGGCCCCAATGTCCTCGTGAAGGACGAAGGGCGTCTGCCGACCGGGAGCTTCAAGGCGCGCGGGCTGGTCATGGCGGTGGCGATGGCGAAGGAGCTGGGCGTCACCAGGATCGCGATGCCGACCAACGGCAATGCGGGCGCGGCGCTGGCCGCCTACGCCACGCGCTGCGGGATCGAGACGATCGTGCTGTGTCCCGACGACACGCCCGAGATCAACGTCCGCGAGATCGCGATGCAGGGCGCGCGCGTCTGGCGCGTCAACGGGCTGATCGACGATTGCGGTGCGATCGTCGGCAAGGGCGCCGCCGAGGGGCGCTGGTTTGATTTCTCGACGCTGAAGGAGCCCTATCGGATCGAGGGCAAGAAGACGATGGGGCTGGAACTGGCCGCGCAGTTCGGCTGGAAACTGCCCGATGCGATCTTCTATCCGACCGGCGGCGGCACCGGCCTGATCGGCATGTGGAAGGCGTTCGACGAGCTTGAGCAGCTCGGCTGGATTGGCTCCGCGCGACCCAAGATGTTTGCCGTGCAGGCGAGCGGCTGTGCGCCGATCGTCCGCGCGTTCGAGGCGGGCGAGGAGCATGCCGAGCGCTGGGAGGATGCGAGCACCGTCGCGGCTGGCATTCGCGTGCCCAAGGCGGTCGGCGACTTCCTGATCCTGCGGGCTGTGCGCAAGAGCGGTGGCCAGGCGCTGGCGGTCGGCGATCCGGCGATCCTCAAGGCGGTCGAGGCCGCCGCGAAGCAGGACGGGCTGCTGCTATGTCCCGAGGGTGGCGCGACGCTCGCGGCCTATCGACAGGCGCTGAACACCGGTCTGGTCGACGAAGATGACCGCGTCGTACTTTTTAATTGTGCGACCGGACTGAAATATCCGATGCCCGAAGCGCCGCAAGCGCTTGATAGAACACAAGCTATCGATTTCGACGCATTGTAGGTGGCGAATCGCCACCGGCTGGGCTCGCTTTCCGGTGGTTGATATTAATCCATGTTATCTGCAACGGGGCGCCCTTCATCACGAAAAGGGCGGAAATGCAGAAGATTCTTCAGGTCGTGTGTGTCGTGCTGGTCGCGGCGGCGGTCATGTTCGGCGGGCGCTGGTACATGTATGTCGCGCGCGGCGAGACCCCGTATGACGAGGTCGGCATCGCGCTGAACGGCTATGCGCCCGCGCCGCTGCGCGCCTGGGGCTGTCACAAGATGCAGGAGCGGTTCTTCGGGCAGTTGCCGCCCTATGGTTGTGCTGGGCCGGATGGGCGCAGCTGGCTCTGACAGTGCACTAACCCACGTCATCCCAGCGTTCGCTGGGGTGACGGTTTGGGGAGTGGCGGACTAGGCCGACACCCGCGGCTTGAACGGAAGCAGCGTCTCGTACTGCGCGAGCGGCGGGGCGCCTGCGACCGTCGCGCCGGCACGCAGCAGGAAGGCGTGGCGGACGATCTCGCCCTGCTGCTCGATACCGTAGCGATGCAGCGCGACGCCGGGGCGCAACGCATAGTCATAGCGGCACCACGGATGCCGTACGAGCGGGAGGAAGATACCGCGCTGGTGTTGCCAGATATGCGTCATCTCGTGGATGAACAGCCCCTGCAGCGTCAGATGGGCATGCGCGAAATCGTCGCACCACAGATCGCCCTTGGGGTGGAAATGGATGCACCCGCGCGGCGCCATCACCGTGTCGCGCGGCTGGAAGAAGGCCCATTTGCTGCGCGCCAGGCGCACCGGCGCATAGTCGATCGCATCGCCGAAGACCGACGCCGCGAGCCGCGTCTCGGCCGGGGTCAGCGCTCGCGTCGACCGATCGCGAACGCTCACTTGGTTCCGGTGTCGCCGGCGCCGACGACGGCCGCGTTCTGCAGGATTCTGGTGCCGTCGGCGAAGGTGAGGGTGAAGGTGATGGTGCGTTCACCGGGCTTGATGCCGGGATTTACGTCGAACAGCATCACGTGACGGCCGCCCGGCGCGAACACGACATCGGTCTTGGCCGGGATCTCGACGCGCGCGATCGGTTTCATCGACGACACGCCGCCGGCCGACATGCTCTCGTGCATCTCGCTCCGGATCGCGACATCGGTGGTGACGTTGATCAGCGTCGCATCGGCCGGCCCGCCATGGATCGTGAAATAGCCTGCTGCCGGTCCACCCTTGACCGCAGCGAGCCGGACCCACGCCTTCTCGACGGACAGCTGTTGCGGCTGTGCACAGGCCGCCACCCCGACCAGGGCCGTCACGGCAAAAATACCACGCATCGTCATCATCGCCACTTCATACCCCTCTTGCGATCTCTACGAGCCGTACAATCTTGCGGCAAGCGCGAGCCAACCTATATCGCGCCCATCAATCGAAAGGTTCCACTGCCGTAACGGGGTGGAGCCCGAGACTTTTTTACGATGTGTGAGGGGCTATTTAAACTCATGGCTAAAGTAATCGGTATCGATCTCGGCACGACCAACAGCTGCGTTTCCGTCATGGAAGGTGGCAAGCCCAAGGTCATCGAGAATTCCGAAGGCGCGCGCACCACGCCGTCGATCGTCGCATTCGCCAAGGACGGCGAGCGACTGGTCGGCCAGCCGGCCAAGCGCCAGGCAGTGACCAACGGCGACAATACCATCTTTGCGGTGAAGCGCCTGATCGGCCGTCGTTTCGACGATCCGATCACCAAGAAGGACACCGAGCTGGTCCCGTACAAGATTTCGCGCGGGCCGAACGGCGACGCATGGGTCTCGGCCGGCGGCAAGGACTATTCGCCGTCGCAGATCTCGGCGTTCACGCTGCAGAAGATGAAGGAAACCGCTGAGTCGTATCTCGGCGAGACGGTCACGCAGGCAGTCATCACCGTTCCCGCATACTTCAACGACGCACAGCGCCAGGCGACCAAGGACGCCGGCCAGATCGCCGGCCTTGAAGTGCTGCGCATCATCAACGAGCCGACCGCAGCGGCGCTGGCCTACGGCCTCGACAAGCAGGACGGCAAGACGATCGCGGTCTATGATCTTGGCGGCGGCACGTTCGACATCTCGATCCTCGAGATTGGCGACGGCGTGTTCGAGGTGAAGGCGACCAACGGCGACACCTTCCTCGGCGGTGAGGATTTCGACAACAAGATCGTCCAGTTCCTCGCCGACGAGTTCAAGAAGGCGGAGGGCATCGACCTCGCCAAGGACAAGCTGGCGCTGCAGCGTCTGAAGGAAGCGGCCGAGAAGGCGAAGATCGAGCTCAGCTCGGCGCAGTCGACCGAGGTCAACCTGCCCTTCATCACCGCGGACCAGAACGGCCCGAAGCATCTGGTGAAGTCGATCACGCGCGCCGATCTGGAGCGGATGGTCGAGGACCTGGTCAAGCGGACGCTCGACCCCTGCAAGAAGGCACTCGCTGACGCCGGTCTGAAGGCCGACGACATCTCCGAGGTCGTGCTGGTCGGCGGCATGACGCGCATGCCGCGCGTCCGTGAAGTCGTGAAGCAATTCTTCGGCAAGGAGCCGCACACCGGCGTCAACCCGGACGAGGTCGTCGCGATGGGCGCCGCGATCCAGGCCGGCGTGCTGCAGGGCGACGTCAAGGACGTGCTGCTGCTCGACGTGACGCCGCTGTCGCTGGGCATCGAGACGCTGGGTGGCGTGTTCACCCGGATGATCGATCGCAACACGACGATCCCGACCAAGAAGTCGCAGACCTATTCGACCGCGGACGACAACCAGGGCGCGGTGACGATCCGCGTGTTCCAGGGCGAGCGCGAGATGGCGGCCGACAACAAGATGCTCGGCAATTTCGATCTCGTCGGCATCCCGCCGGCACCGCGCGGCGTGCCGCAGATCGAGGTCACGTTCGACATCGACGCCAACGGTCTCGTCAGCGTCTCGGCCAAGGACAAGGGCACCGGCAAGGAGCAGCAGATCCGCATCCAGGCATCGGGTGGCCTTTCAGACAGCGACATCGACCAGATGGTCCGCGATGCTGAGACCTTCGCCGAGGAGGACAAGAAGCGTCGTGCGGGCGCCGAGGCGAAGAACAACGCCGAGAGCCTGATCCACACGACCGAGCGTCAGCTTGCCGATAATGGCGACAAGGTGGACGATGCGCTCAAGACCGAGATCCAGGCCGCGATAGACGCGACCAAGGCCGCGGTCGAAGGCGGCGATGCCGATGCGATGACCGAGAAGAGCACCGCGCTCGCCCAGGTCGCGATGAAGCTCGGCCAGGCGATCTACGAGAAGCAGGCTCAGGCGGATGCCTCGCCGTCGGCTGATGGCGATGCGGCGAAGAAGGACGACGACGTCGTCGACGCCGAATTCTCGGAAGTCGACGAGAACCCGAAGGCGTAACTGAAACTCCCTCTCCCCAGGGTCCCATGAAAGTAATATTT
>NZ_JPJC01000252.1:0-5230 GCF_000733135.1 Sphingomonas sp. FUKUSWIS1 | reverse complement strand
GAGAGGGCCGGGGTGAGGGGCAGTTCCGCGCGCTGTCGTCCGGAACGGCCCCTCACCCAACCCTCTCCCCGGAGGGGAGAGGGCTAAGAGGGCCGTTATGAGTACCCAGACAGACTATTACGAACTGCTCGAAATCGAGCGGACCGCGGATGCGGGGACGATCAAGTCGTCCTACCGCAAGCTCGCGATGAAATATCACCCGGACAAGAATGCCGGTTGCAAGGATTCGGAGGCCCAGTTCAAGGCGGTCAGCGAGGCGTATGACTGCCTCAAGGATCCCCAGAAGCGTGCGGCCTATGATCGCTTCGGCCATGCCGCGTTCCAGAATGGCGGCGGCGGCGATCATGGCGGCGGCGCGCAGGATTTCGGCGGCTTCAGCGACATTTTCGAGAGCGTTTTCGGCGAATTCATGGGCGGCGCGCAGCGCGGCGGCGGTGGCCGATCGTCGGCACGTCGCGGCGCGGATTTGCGGTACGACATGGAAGTCAGCTTGGAAGAGGCGTTCCACGGCAAGGCGACCGAGATCACCGTCGACGTCTCGGCCGTGTGCGACACGTGCGACGGGTCGGGCGCTAAGGCCGGTACGCGTGCCAAGACCTGCCAGCATTGCGGCGGTCACGGCAAGGTCCGCGCACAGCAGGGCTTCTTTGTGGTTGAGCGCGCCTGCCCGGTCTGCAACGGCGCGGGTCAGGTGATCGCCGATCCATGCCCCGATTGCCGCGGCGAGGGCCGGGTCGAGAAGACCAAGACGCTCAGCATCAACGTGCCGCCCGGTGTCGATGAAGGCACGCGGATCCGGATGACGGGCGAGGGCGAGGCCGGCGCGCGCGGTGCACCGGCGGGCGATCTCTATATCTTCCTCCACGTCACCAAGCATAATCTGTTCGAGCGCGAGGGTACGACGCTGTTCGCGCGCGCACCGATCAGCTTCACGGTCGCGGCACTCGGCGGATCGCTGTCGATCCCCGGCCTCGACGGGCGCACGCACGAAGTGAAGATCCCGGCGGGTATCCAGTCGGGCAAGCAGCTGCGTCAGCGCGGTGCCGGCATGCCGGTATTGCAGGGCCGCGGTCATGGCGATCTGGTCGTGCAGATCGACGTCGAGACCCCGACCCGCCTGTCGAACCGGCAGAAGGAACTGCTCGAAATGTTCCGCGAGACCGAGACCGGCGACGAATGCCCCGACAGCCAAGGGTTCTTCGCCAAGCTGAAGGGCGTCTTCGCCGCGGAATAGGCCGCGCTGCTTGGCGCGCGTGACAGGGGGATAGTGTGGCGGCAATCGGTGTGACGTTTCTCGCTTGCTGGCTGCTGGTGCTCGCGGTGCCCACGATCCCCCTGTCTCGGTTCCTCCGCATGCTTTTGGTCGAGGCGCCGGTCAGGCGGGTGGCGCGGCTGACGCGCGGCGACGTCGCGGTCGGTCTGGTGCTGATTGCGGCAGCGTGCGTCATGATGTTCGCCGATGACGGCGACAGGGTCCGGGTTACCATGATGGGCGCGCCCGACATCGCGATCTGGCTGACATCGTTCGAAGTGTCGGCGTATCTGGACGTAGCGATTGGGTTGATCGGCGGGGTGTCGAGCCTGCGGATCCGGGGTTTGCCGGCTAGGCTGGCGGCGGTTCTACGACGTGGGCGGCCGGTGGGTGCAAACCGCCGTGCGATACGCGTGCGCAAACCCGACGCACCTAGTGGTGCCAACGACGATGATAATCGACGGGGTGTATCGCTAGCAGCCTGAAGGCGGGAGCCTGCGACCCTAGCCGCGCCCCTCCTTGGAGGGGCGGGCGGGCCGATGGATCAGAGGGTGGAAATGACCACCCCGACCACCAGCGCTTGAGCCGCGATCGCCAGCATCGAGCTGGTCACGGTTTCGAACATGCGCATGGGTAGGTCTCCGATGCCGGAGTAATATCCGGCATCGGTGATATGGCGATAGTTGCGGGATGTCGCAATTTTGTAACATGAAATCGTAATTGCGTTGCGTGCATTTTGGAGGTGGTCCGCAGCATCCCCTCATCCACCCACCGTCATCCTGACGAACGTCAGGACCCAGAGTACCAGTCGCTACCCTGCGTGGCTCTGGGTCCTGACGTTCGTCAGGATGACGGGTGGGGGCTAATGCCGTGCCGTTACGCCGCGCCGAACACCCGGGCGAAGATCGTGTCGACGTGCTTCAGGTGATAGCCAAGGTCGAACTTGTCCTCGAGCTCGGCATCGCTCAGCGTCACTTCGGGATCGGCCTTGAGCAGGTCGAGCAGCGAAAGTGCGCCGTCCGAATCCCACACCTTCATCGCGTTGCGCTGGACGAGGC
Organism: Sphingomonas sp. FUKUSWIS1; assembly: GCF_000733135.1. Taxonomy (NCBI): domain Bacteria; kingdom Pseudomonadati; phylum Pseudomonadota; class Alphaproteobacteria; order Sphingomonadales; family Sphingomonadaceae; genus Sphingomonas; species Sphingomonas sp. FUKUSWIS1. The sequence goes on along the minus strand of NZ_JPJC01000252.1, from coordinate 2,920 downwards.
GATAGGCGTCCTCGCGGCTCACCCCGGCCTGGGTCAGCGCGAGGAGGACGCGCTGCGAATGGACGAGTCCGCCCATCTTGTTGAGGTTCTTCTCCATTCGTGCCGGATAGACGACGAGCTTGTCCATCACCCCGGTCAGTCGCGCGAGCGCGAAGTCGAGCGTGATCGTCGCGTCGGGCCCGATGTACCGCTCGACCGACGAGTGCGAGATGTCGCGCTCATGCCACAGCGCGACATTCTCGAGCGCGGGGGTGACATAGCCGCGGACCATGCGCGCGAGGCCGGTCAGGTTCTCGGTCAGGACCGGGTTGCGCTTGTGCGGCATCGCCGAGGAGCCCTTCTGGCCGGGCGAGAAATATTCCTCCGCCTCGAGCACTTCGGTGCGCTGGAGATGGCGGATCTCGGTCGCGAGCCGCTCGATCGAGCTGGCGATCACGCCGAGTGTCGCGAAGAACATCGCATGGCGATCGCGCGGGATGACCTGGGTCGAGACGGGCTCGACCGACAGCCCGAGCTTGCCCGCGACATAGTCCTCGACGAACGGGTCGATGTTGGCGAACGTGCCGACCGCGCCCGAGATCGCACAGGTCGCGACGTCGGCGCGCGCCGCCACCAGCCGTGCGCGATTACGCGCGAACTCGGCATGCGCCTGCGCCATTTTGAGGCCGAAGGTAACGGGCTCGGCATGGATGCCGTGGCTGCGGCCGATCGTCGGTGTCATCTTGTGCTCGCGCGCGCGGCGTTCGAGCACGACCAGCAGCGCGTCGAGGTCGGCGATCAGGATGTCGCTCGCCTTGGCGAGCTGGACCGCGAGGCAGGTGTCGAGCACGTCAGACGAGGTCATGCCCTGGTGCATGAAGCGCGCCTCGGGGCCGACATGCTCGGCGACGTTGGTCAGGAAAGCGATGACGTCATGCTTGGTCTCGCGCTCGATCTCGTCGATCCGGTCGACCTCGAACGCGCCCTTTTCCCAGATCGCGGCCGCGGCCTCTTTCGGCACGACGCCGAGTTCGGCGAGCGCGTCGGTGGCGTGCGCCTCGATTTCGAACCAGATCTTGAAGCGCGCTTCGGGCGTCCAGATCGCGACCATGTCGGGGCGGGAATAGCGGGGGACCATCGGGATTTCCTGTGGCTGGGGAGAGGGGGCGCGACGCGCGCCCCGGCGGGACCCACGGCGGCGATCGCTCGCGCGGTAGCAGGCCGGACGGCAAGGTTCAAATCCAGCCCCGGGGCGATCGGGCGAGGCCAACGGAACCCTGCGCGGCAGTCATGCATTGTTGTCGCCTACTATCCGAACGAACGACCTTCGCGATTGGAAAGTCGCCACCTAGGTCGCAGCAGGAGAGAAGACATGCTGAAATTTACTCTACTTATCGGTGCGATTGCGCTTGCGACGCCGACATCGGCTCAGACCATGCCCGGCGGGGCGCCCAACTCACCGGCGCAGCCCATGGCGCAGACGGAATCTTCGCTGCAGTCGCCGTCATCTTCGACGATGCAGGGCAATCCTGCGGGAGCGACTGCGCAGCAGCCGGTGACGGGGGCGCAGGTGGCGCAGGTCGTCGATGCGGAATTTCCGGGATATGACAAGAATGGCGACAATCTGCTGAGCACGTCCGAATTTGGCGCCTGGATGGTCGCCTTAAAGACGCAGTCGGACCCGACCACGGTCGCGGCCGCGCCCGAGACGCGCAAATGGGTCGACGGCGCATTCGCGCAGGCGGATGCCGACAAAAACAAGATGCTGACCAAGACCGAGCTGACCAGGTTCCTGACCCAAGCCGGGTGAACCAAACGCGCGGGAGGATCCTCGCGACATCAAGGCCGCCGGCTGACCCCGGCGGCCTTTTTGCGTCACGCGCTCCTTAAATCAGCCCTTGCGCGCGAAGGCTTACATGGCCGGCAGTGCCGATGACGATGTGGTCGTGTACGGCGACTCCCAGCCGCTTGCCCGCCTCCGCGATCGTGCGGGTGATCTCGATGTCCGCGCGACTGGGGGAGGGGTCGCCGCTGGGATGATTGTGGACGAGGATGATCGAGGCCGAGCCGAGATCGATCGCGCGGCGGATCACCTCGCGGACATAGACCGCGGCCTGGTCGATCGAACCCTCGCTCATCACCTCGTCGCGGATCAGCATGTTACGCGTGTTGAGATGCAGCACGCGGAACCGTTCGATGACGTGGTGCGCCATGTCCGCGCGCAGATAGTCGAGCAGCGCCTGCCAGTTGGCGAGCACCGGCCGCTCGCCGACGCGCGCCTGCAACAGGCGAAGCGCGGCGGCGTGCGCGATCTTGACCGCGGCGGTCGAAATCTCGCCCATGCCATCGACCCGCGCGAGCGCCGCCGGATCGGCGGTCAGAACCCCGCCGATGCCCCCGAATTCGCGCATAAGGGCCTTGGCGAGCGCCTTGGTGTCGGCACGGGGAATCGCGACGGCGAGGAGATATTCGATCAGCTCGTGATCGAGCAGCGCCTCGCCACCGCCCTCGAACAGCCGCTTGCGCAGCCGCGCCCGGTGTCCCTTGCGCTCGTCGACTATATCGTCTGCCCCCGCCATGGCCGGATGCTAGCACATCCAGCCGCAATTGCATGACGCCCCCGCTACCGCCTATGCAGGCCGGGAAAGCGTGACGGAGTAAGCGGTTGACGGAGACGAGCGAGACAGGGCCCGACCCTCGCCGTCACGCGCCGGCTCGCCGTCGCGGCGGGCTCGCGCGGATTCAGCGAATCGTGCTGGTCGTAGCGCTCCTCCTGCTCGCCCTGCTCATCGGAGTCTGGGTACTCCGGAAGCAGATCGCTACGGGCTTCATCGATCGCGAACTCGCGCGTGCCGAGGTGCCTGCGCGCTACGAGATCGCCGATCTGGCGCTTGGCGGGCAAAGGCTGACCAATGTCGTGCTCGGCGATCCGGCCGATCCC
>NZ_JPJC01000251.1:0-1126 GCF_000733135.1 Sphingomonas sp. FUKUSWIS1 | reverse complement strand
CAGCGCATTCGCCGCGATGTCCGGCATGTCCTCCGCCTCGATCACCGGATAGCCGAGCAACGTCGCCGGCTGCCCCGCCGCCAGCGACGGCGCCCACACGAACGCCCCGTCGCTCGTCTTGAACTTGCGGATCCGCGCCAGCGTGCTCGCATTCATCACGAAGCTCGCCCCCTGCCGATACGGCGCGCGCAGCGCCTGGACGAGGTCGATCAGCCGCTCCTGCGGGCTCGCCGAGAAATCCCCCGCCGTCCCGGAGGCCAGATATTGCAGCGTCCCGAACGCCCGCGTCCCGTCCGCGGTCGCCGCGGTCGGCTGCGTCAGGAACCCCTTGGGCCGCCCGCTGCCCGATCCGCCGACGAACGCCGCGCCTTCCGCCTTGGCGAATTCCATCGCGATCTCGCCCGCCAGCCACGCCTCGACGTCGAACGCCGCATCGTCGAGCATCGCCTGGCTCGCCGCCGGATTGGCATAGAGCTCGCCGGTCGGCGGCACGATCTCGACGAACACCGGCGTCGCCGTCTCGGGCCGCGCCGCATTCTCCGCCGCCCAGCCGGACGGCGTGCCCCCCGTCGTGACCAGCTTGCGATACCCCGCGCTGCCCACCTTCACGACATTGGCGATCCCCCGGATCGGCGAGATACCTTTGAGCACCGCATCGATCTGCGCATCCACCTCGCGCGGCACCGCATAGCCGCCCGCATCGCCCGAGACCCCGGTAAACGCCTTCATCTCGATCGTCGCACCACTCCGCACGAACCCCGCAAACGCGCCCAAGGGCGCCGCCCCCTCCAGCATCGGCCGATCCATCACCGTCATGTCCATCTCCTCACCAGAAACAAAAAAAGGCGCCCCGAAGGACGCCTGAAAAACCGTGTGTGGGTGCGGAGCACGCGAGGCCAACGCCCCCGTCCCAACCACCCCTCACCCTCCCGTCGCCTGACGGCTCCTCCCTCCCTCTCCCCCCAAGGGGAGAGGGACCCTAAAACCCCTCTCCCCTTGGGGGAGAGGGAGGGGCCCACGCAAAGCGTGGGAGGGTGAGGGCACGTGAGGCTAAGACCCGCCCCCCACCACCTCCACCCGAGCCAGTCCCTGCATAGGCACCCCCACCAGACTCACCTCGACCAGC
>NZ_JPJC01000250.1:50980-57583 GCF_000733135.1 Sphingomonas sp. FUKUSWIS1 | reverse complement strand
GGCCGCGCGGGCGCGCGCGGCGCTGGACGGCCGCGATTTCGTGATACCCGACGACGTGAAGACGCTGGCGCCCGCGTTGCTGCGCCACCGGTTGATCCTGTCGCCCGCGGCGGAGATCGGCGGGCGCGCGATCGAGGATGTCGTCGCGCAGATCATCGAGACGATCGAGGCCCCGCGTTGATCTATCCGACCCGCATGGCGGTGCTGGCGGCGGCGATCGGAGTCCCGGTCACGCTGCTGGTCGCGATGCTGTTTCCGGCGACCTGGTATGCGGGTCTCGGCTGGCCGCTCGCCGTCCTGACGCTCGTCGTTGCCGATGCGGTGCTGGGGCGTGCGCAGGCGAGTGCCGTGCTGGCGCTGCCGCGATCGACGGCGGTCGGGGTTGCCCTGAGCGTGCCGATCGAGATCGGGATCGCGGCGCGGCGGGCCGTGAGTGCAGCGCAAGTCGCCCTCGCGCCCGATCCGCTGCTAGCGTTCGCCGACGCCGCGCCCCTTGACGTTGCGCTGGCGGCGGGCCGGGGAGCCGGGACGATCGCCATGACGCCGCTGCGCCGCGGCACGGCGCGGTTCGGCACGATCTGGGTGCGCTGGGCGGGGCCGCTCGGTCTGGCGTGGCGCCAGGCGCGGATCGACGGGGACCGGAGCTTGCCGATCCTGCCCGATATCGAGGCGGTGCGGCGGCAGGGCGCGCAGCTGTTCCAGCGCCATGCGGTGCAGGGCCTGCTGGCGCAAAGCGACCGCGGCGACGGCACCGATTTCGACGCGCTGGTCGAGTTCCGATCGGGTGTGGACCGGCGTGCGATCGACTGGAAACAGTCCGCCCGGCACAGGAAGCTCTATGCCAAGGAATACCGGACCGAACGTAACAGCCAGATCGTCTTCGCGATCGATTCCGGTCGGCAGATGTCGGAACCCGTCGGCGGTATCCCGCGTCTCGATCGCGCGGTCTCGGCGGCGCTGTTGACCGGGTGGCTCGCCTTGAAGATTGGCGACCGCGTCGCGCTGCACGCGTTCGATTCGCGCCCGCGTATCGCTAGCGGCTTCATCGGCGGGGCGGGGGCGCTGGGCGAACTCCAGCATCTTGCCGCGCGCATCGACTACAGCGGCGACGAGACCAACTATACCTTTGCGCTGACCACGCTGGCGGCGCGGCTGACGCGGCGGTCGATGATCGTGCTGTTCACCGAATTCACCGATCCGATCTCCGCCGACTTCATGGTGCAGGCGGTCGCGCGGCTGCTCAAGACGCATCTCATGCTGATCGTCGTCCTGCGCGACGACGAACTGGAGACGATCGTCGATCGCGCGCCCGAACAGCCCGCCGACGTGACCCGCGCGGTGACCGCCGCGGCGTTGCTGCGCGACCGGCGGCTGGTGCTGCTGCGCCTGCGCCGCCTGGGCGTCCATGTGATCGAGAGTCCGTACGACCAGGTCGCCGAACGGCTGGTCGAAGGCTATGTCGATCTCAAGCGGAGGAGCCTGTTGTGAGCGCGTTCGTCGATATCGCACCGCCGCTGCTCAACGCCAGCCGCTTCCGCGCCGCGCACGAACAGGACTGGACGCGACTGGAGTCGCTGCTCGGCCGGATCGAGAAGCGCTCGGTCCGCGTGCTGTCCGACGATGACCTGCTGGCGCTGCCGCTGCTGTACCGGTCCACGCTGTCGTCGCTGTCGGTCGCGCGCGAGACGTCGCTCGACCGCGCGCTGGTCGCCTATCTCGAGCAATTGTGCGCGCGCGCCTACTTCCAGCTCTACGGCGTGTCGGATTCGGCTTGGCGGGATCTCGGGCGCTTCTTCACCAGGGGATGGCCGACTGCGGTCGCTACGCTGTGGCGCGAGACTCTGGTCATGGCGTTCCTGACGGTCGCGGGCGCGGTCGCGGCCTACATGCTGGTCCGGGCCGATCCGACCTGGTTCGCAAGCCTCGTCCCCCCCGGGATGGCGGGCGGGCGCGATCCGAGCGCGTCGGTGGCAGCGCTGCGTGCGACGCTGTACCAGAGCAAGGACGACGGGCTGGGCGTGTTCGCGAGCTTCCTGTTCGGCCATAACGCCCAAATCGCGATCTTCGCCTTCGCGCTCGGTTTCGCCTTCGTTGTGCCGACCGCGCTGCTGATCTTCTACAACGGGCTGATGCTCGGCGCGATGGTCGCGGTGTTCGCGGCCAAGGGGCTGGGTCCGAACTTCTTGGCCTGGCTGGCAATCCACGGCACGACCGAATTGTTCGCGGTCATGATCGCGGGCGCGGCCGGGATGCGCATCGGCACCGCCATCGCGTTTCCCGGCGGGCAGGAACGGATGGAGGCGGTGGTCGCCGCCGGCCGCACCGCCGCGATCGCCACGGCAGGCGTGGTGCTGATGCTCGCGATCGCAGCGGTGCTGGAGGGCGTCGGTCGTCAGGTGGTGACCGGCGACGGTGCGCGCGCGGGGATCGGCGCGGCGATGCTCGCTGCGTGGCTGATCTATTATTGCGGCATGGGGAGGCGTCATGCGCACCGCTCGGCAGACTAAGGCACCCGTGGCCCGGCGCCGCAGCTTCGTCACGCCCGAAGGTGTCGACCTGCAGCTGGAACTGGGCGGGGCGGGGACGCGCGCTGCGGCGTTCCTGATCGACATGCTCCTGATGCTGGTCGTGCTGATCGCCGTGACGTTCGCCTTATCCGCACTGGATCACGCCACCCGCGCGGATATCGCCGAGATCCTGTGGCTGATCGGCGCATTCGTGTTGCGCAACGGCTGGTTCGTCCTGTTCGAGATGGGTGGGCGCGGCGCGACCCCGGGCAAGCGCGTGATGAAGCTGCGCGTAGTCGCGCGTGACGGCGCGCGGCTGACCGCGGGCGCCGTGCTCGCGCGCAACGCGATGCGCGAGATCGAGGTGTTCCTGCCGCTCTCGTTCCTCGGCGCGCACGCGGCGATGGGAACCGCGGATGCGTTCCTGACGATCTTCGCGTTGTTGTGGAGCGGCATCTTCCTGTTCTTCCCGCTGTTCAACCGCGACCGGTTGCGGATCGGGGATCTGGTCGCGGGAACCTGGGTGGTGCAGACCGCCGTCCGCACGCTGGCGGCCGATCTCGCATCGGCCGGCGGTCGGCCGCGACACGTCTTTTCCGAAGCGGCGCTGGCGCTGTACGGCATCTACGAATTGCAGGCGCTGGAAGACGTGATCCGTGGCGGCGACGATCTTGCCCGGATCACCGTCGCGGCGGCGATCCGGCGCAAGGCGGGGCTCCCCGACGATCGTGACGACGACGGCTTCCTCGCCGATTATTACGCCGCTCTCTGTGCTAGGTTGGAGGGCGGACTACTGGTGGGCCGACGCCGCCTCGACAAGCTCAGCGCCGTAAGCCAACCGTAGTTCGGACCGCGCGGTGATTGATAAAAACTGCGACCGCTGCCTAGAAGCTCTTGAGGCACTCTTATCTATTTTCGAGGCGCCGAAAGCGGGTGCCGCAAGACGACAAGAGGTCGGCCCAGGACCTGTAGAAATGTGCAATCCTCGCAGCACCCTAGAGCGCTGGACTGCGGCTTTCTGTGCGCGGCGGACTTACCTTCGTGATGAACAAATGGCGTAAGTTGAGTTGGTTAAGTGCGGCAGTAGTGGCCATCTCGCAATGGCGGCGGTCCCGCGAAACGCTCCTGCCTTGCTATCATACCCAGGTCAGATCGGGGGGCCTCACTCAAGTCGCTACCTAACTCCGCGTCTGCACCGTTCCTGCACATCTTTTCCCGAAAGTCTTCACGGAGTCATCATCTCGGCTGGGCATCGTTGCGGCAAACGGCTCCCGAAGGAGCCATTCGCCATGTCGTATCCCGACCATTCCCGCCCGGGCACAGGCGCACTTGTCGTCGCTAGTATCTTTCCCGCCATCGTGATCCTGATCGAACTGGTGACGGGGATCTGTGCCGGTGCGTTCTTCGATCCGGTGCCGACGATCGGCCATGTCGTCCTCATCTCCCTGGTACCGATCGTCAACTTTCTGCTCTGGCGCGCACTGCGGACGGAGGATACGGCGCCTGTGTGGTTGGTGATCGTCGGCGGCGTGAGTATCGCGGTGGCGGCGAGCTATAGTCTCTTGTTTCTGCCGATGCTGCCCTTCGCGTTCATCGCGATCATTCTCGTCGGTATCGGCTTGTTGCCGTTCGCCCCGCTCGCGGGACTAGTTTTTGCGGTTCGTTGGACGGGTGAAACGGCGGCATCGCGCGACTGCGGCGGCCGAATCGCTGTCGGCGGTGTCGCGTTGGGCGTGGTCGCGCTGCTGCTGGTCGATCTGCCCGCCACGATCACGCAGGTCGCCCTGGATCGCTATGACGGGAGCGTCCAGCGGCGGCGGAGCGCGGTGGCGCTCATGCGCGCCCTCGGCGACCGCGACATGCTGCTCCGCCAATCCTATGGCGATAGCGCACGTGCGAGCGGCGTCGCGAGCTTCCTCGTGTCCGCCTGGACCAACGGGGTGTTCTGGAACGAACAGCGCCGGACCGACGCGGCGCGCGAGCTTTATTACCGAGTGACGGGGAAGGCATTCAACGCCGCTGCGCGGCCGGGGTACGCCGTCGGCGATCGGACGAGGCTGTTCGCGTGGGACGATGACCAGGGCGGCGAGGCGGTCGGCGGGCGCGTGCCGGATCTGGCACTGGCGGGATCGCGTATCGACGGCGCGGTCGCCGCACGCGACAGTCTCGCCTATCTCGAATGGACGATCGACTTGGCCAACCGGGGCGACATACAGCGCGAGGCGCGTTTCAACATTGCGCTGCCGGAGGGGGCAGTCGCGTCGCGCGCGACCTTGTGGATCAACGGCGAGCCGCGCGAGGCGAGCATCGCCGGCCGCGGCGAGACGCGGGCTGCGTACAGGAAGGTGGTCAGCGCGTCGCGCGATCCCCTGCTGGTGACGACCGATGGCGCGCAACGTTTGCTTGTACAGGTCTTTCCGATCCAGCCGCGTGCGTCGATGCGGCTTAGGATCGGCGTGACCGCGCCGTTCGCGATCCGGCCGGACGGGCGCCGGACGCTGGCTTTGCCGACCATGGTCGAGCGCAATTTCGATCTCGACGCCGACCTGCGACACGCCATCTGGATCGAGGGGGACAGGGCGGCGCGCACGGCGCTGAACGATGCGGCTTTGCTTACCGGGCGAGTTCGCCTGACATTGCCCCCGGTGACGGTGCCATTGACGACGTTCGGCAGCATGGCGATGCAAGGCAAGGCTGCAGCTGTGTCGGTCGAGCAGCGGATCGTGCGGGAAACCTCATCACGCGGCCCGGTAATGCTGGTCGTAGACAGCGCAGCGGACATGGCGGCCATCGCCACCGCGCTGCCGGCTGCGTTGGAGGCGATTGCTCCCGGGCGTGTCGTCGGGCTGGTCGTCGCTGGCGACGAGCCCGGCTTCGTTATGCCGCGTCCCTGGTCGCGCGAGCAGGCTGCGGAGGTGCGCGCGGTGCTGGCGGGTATGAGCTTCCGGGGAGGACAGGACGACCGTGCCGGGCTTGCGGTTGCGCTTCAGGCGATGCCACGTGCCGATGCCACGCTGCTGTGGCTGCACGGTGCGCAGCCTATCCGGTTCACTTCGCCCGAGCCGGCGCTGGAGCAAGCGCTCGAGCGGCTTCCCGCGCTGCCGCGATTGGTCCGGTATCAGGTCGCACCAGGACGAGCGATGACGCTCGCCGGAAACCGCTGGTTTGACACGGCGCGATTGCCCTCCCCGAGCGGCGATGCAACGGCGGATCTCCGCATAATCCTAGCCGATGTTGGCGGGAATGCGCCGCGCTGGACGGTCGCGAGGACCGCGCTCGCTCGCGCTGCAATTACGGGGGCGCCGCATATCGTGCGGCTCTGGGCAGCCGAGCGATTAGCGGGGATGGGCGGCAGTCGGGGCAAAGCACGCGAGGGCGCAATAAGCCTCGCGCATCGGGTCAACGTGATCACGCCCGTCAGCGGCGCTGTCGTCCTCGAGACCGTTCACGACTATACCGCGAACGGGCTGCCGGTCCCCGATCCTGACGCGGTGCCTACGGTGCCCGAGCCGGAAACCTGGGCGCTCTTGATCCTGACGGCGCTGGCCGGCGCATGGCTGGTCAAACGACAGCGCGACTTGCGGGCGGTGGCGGCGTGATCCCCGCGCGGATCGCCGCCGTGATCGTCGCGGGCGGCGGTTGGCACGGCCTGTCCTTGCTGGCCGGTCGCGCCGACGGCGTCGGGCTCGCGACAACACTGGCGCTGCTCGCCGCGCTCGGCTGGGCGCTGGTCCACGCAACGCACGAAGTTCGAGCCGATGGGGTGGTCGCCGTGCTGGTCGCCAGCGCCGCTGCGGCTCTGACCAGCGTGGCGCTGATCGAGATCGGCGTGGTTGTCGCCGGGCTGAGCTGGAGCGCGATGCCGCGGTTGCGATGGCCGGTGCTGGCGCTGGCGCTGCTGGCGGTGCCGATCCTGCCGACGCTCGACATATTGGTCGCCGGACCGCTGCGCCGTGTCTCCGCGCTCCTGACAGCGGGGTTGCTAAGGATGAACGGGATCGGCGTCACGCTTGAGGGCGTCGCGCTAGAATGGCATGGCCGCGAACTACTGTTCGACGGGCCGTGCAGTGGTGTGCGGATGCTGTGGGCGCTCCTT
>NZ_JPJC01000250.1:0-50856 GCF_000733135.1 Sphingomonas sp. FUKUSWIS1 | reverse complement strand
CCCCGCCGCTCCGTTTCGCCTTGCTGCTGGCGGGCGCTGTTGCGGTCGCGATCACGGGCAACACATTGCGTGCCGCAAGCCTGTTCTATGTCGAGAGCGGTTTCATCCCGATGCTGCACGGCCCGGTAGTCCATGAGGCGGTGGGACTTGCCGCGTTCGCGTTCGTTGCAGGCACTGCCGTTTTGCTACTCACCCGCCGAAGGATGTCGCTATGAAGCGTGCGATCGCGCTCGCGCTGGCGACTGTGTTCGCCGCTGGGGCACCGCTGGTGCCACAGCGCGCCTTGTTGCTGCCGCCGCTGACGCCATGGCCGACGCGGTTCGAGGGGCGCGCGCTCGTACGTCTTCCGACAGGGCCCGGCGACGCGATGCTCGCGCGGGACTTTCCCGGCCATGTCGCGCGGTTCGGCGACGGGCAGCGGCAGATCGTGCTACGTCAGGTCGCCCGTGCGACACGGCTGCTCCACCCGCCGCGCGACTGTTTCGCCGCGTTGGGCTACGCGATTGCGCCGCTGCCCATGCGCACCGTAGTTGGTGGCCGATCTTCCTGTTTTGGTGCGCAACGAGGCGGCGTACGCTTGAAGGTCTGCGAACATATCCGCGCCGCGAACGGGACCACTTATTCGGATGTGCCGAGCTGGTATTGGCCGGCGCTCACCGGCGACAGCGTGGGGCCCTGGCTTGCAGTCATGACAGTGGAGCGCGTCAGTTGACGCCGGCCACCGGAAAGCGCCAGCAATGTACGCGATGACCCATCATATTCTCATCGTCGATGACGATCCGCATATCCGCGATCTGCTGGCCTTCGCGCTCGGCCGGGCGGGTATGAGCGTGGCCGAGGCTGGCGACGGCGAGGCGGCGCTGGCCGCGGTCGAGCAGAATGTCCCCGACCTGATGATCCTCGACATCAATATGCCGCGGCTCGACGGGCTGGACCTGTGTCGGCGGCTGCGCGCATCGGGTGGCGCGCAGGCCCGATTGCCGATCCTGTTCCTCTCCTCGCGCGACGACGAGATCGACCGGATCGTCGGGATCGAGATCGGCGGCGACGACTATGTCGTAAAACCCTTCTCGCCGCGCGAGGTCGTCGCGCGTGTCGGCGCGATCCTAAAGCGCGGCGTGCCGGCACCGCCGCCGATGCCCGCAACGGTCATCCGCTACGGCCGGCTGGCGCTTGACATTGACGCTTGGGAAGCGCGCGTGGACGCCGAGCCCATCGCGACGACGGCAACGGAGTTCCAACTCCTCGCGCTGCTCGCCACTATGCCGTCGAAAGTCTTCAGCCGCGACGCAATCATCGACCGGCTGCACGGACCCGGCTTTGCGATGACCGACCGCACGGTGGACAGCCATGTCCGCAACCTGCGCGCCAAATTCGCCCGCGCGGGGCTCGATGATCTGGTCGAGACGCGCAGCGGTGTCGGGTATCGCCTCGGCCGATGCGGCTGATCGCAACGGGCAAGCGGATCGCGAAACGCCATTGGCCGGCGCTGTCGATCCGCACGATCCTGCTCGCGACCTTCGTGTTCGTGGCTGCGCTGCCCGGTGTCGGCGCGGTCGCCCTGCGCGTGTACGAGAACACGTTGGTCCAGCAGACCGAGGCCGAACTCATCGCGCAGGGCGCGGTGCTCGCGGCGGCGTACCGGGCGGCGTGGGGCGACCACACGCAGGGCAATCGCCCGCTGGCGCCCGAGCCGCCGACGATCGACCTGCGCAGCGATCCGGTGCTCGACGAAATGCCTCCGGCGCAGTCTGCCGGCGTGGCCAACCCGGGGGCGATCGAAATCGCACGCGGGCTGGCGCCGGTGATGGAAGACGCCGCGGCGGTCACGCTGTCCGCGGCCCGACTGCTCGACGGCGCGGGCGTCGTGGTCGTGGGGCATGACGATCTGGGAAAAAGCTACGCCGACGTTCTCGAAGTGCGCCGCGCTCTCGACGGGCGCGTGGCGACCACGCTTCGGCTCCGGACAGACAACCCCTATGGGCTGCGATCGCCGCTCGAATGGCTCAGCCGTGCGAGCACGATTCGCGTCCATCATGTGCGGCCGGTGATCGTCGGTGGCCGCGTCGTCGGCGTCGTCATGCTTTCGCGTTCACCGCGCGGACTGTTCCTCGGGATCTATCAAGATCGCGGTAAAATCGCGCTGGGCGTTGTGTCGATCTTTCTGACGCTCCTGATGCTCGCGGGACTATTGTCGCGCGGTATCGCCCGCCCGATCCGTGAACTGACCCGCGCAACCGAGCGCGTCGCGAGCGGCGATGTGATTATCCCTGAGGCCCCCGTCACCGCTGCGATCGAGATTCGAGAACTCTATGCGCACTTCGCGACCATGGCCGACCGTATCGATACCCGCGCCCGCTATCTGCGTGATTTCGCCGCAGCGTTGAGCCACGAATTTAAGACTCCCCTGACCGGCATCCGCGGCGCACTCGAACTGCTTGGCGAGCATAAGATGACGGATGCGGAACGACAGCGATTTCTCGCCAACGCGGGCGCCGACGCGGACCGGCTTGCCTTACTGGTCCAGCGGCTGCTGGAACTCGCGCGGGCTGATATGGCGACCACACAGGCGGGCCATTGCACATTGCGCAACGTCGTCAGCGGATTGGACGACGTCGGGATATCGATCGTTTTGCAGGACGATGGCGATGTACCGATCGGCGCGGAACTCCTAACGGCCGTCTTGCGGATACTGGCCCAGAATAGCAGCCAGGCTGGCGCATGTACCGCGACGCTTCGGCTGGATCATCACCCCACAGCGGTGTCGATCCGATACGAGGACGATGGTCACGGTATCTCGGCAGGCGATCGTGATCGCGTCTTCACACCGTTCTTCACAAGCCGACGGCTTCACGGCGGTACCGGACTAGGACTACCGATCGCCCGCTCTCTATTGTCCGCGGAAAAAGCTGCGATCGACCTTCTACCCTCAACACAGGGCGCAGCGTTTGTGCTTACCTTTCCTGCCGGTAGATCATTCGTCGGAGAAAAAGTCCGGAGAAATAGATGAACGAGAGTCCGATTTTGGGAAGCGGTGAAACCCGTCTGGACGTCGGCTTATGGGTCGTCTCTCGGCATACGAGTGGACTACGCTTCTGACTTCTGAGCACGGGTTAGGCGCTTTGCAACCCCGGCTTGCCACGCTCGGTAACGAAGGTGGTGTGCGTCGAGAGCGTGCCGTTCCGCGTCGCGATCGTGTCCAGAACTTTCAGGTCACCGCGCCACAGATCGCGGTCGACGTCGCACAAGACATAGCCACGCCTGTCGGTGAGCGCCTTGAGATGCGGATTTTCCGTCCGGGATGAGCGGGTATAGTCGTCGTCCTCGCCGACGCCGTCCGCCCCCGAGCTGATCGAGGTAGCGAGATATTCGCTGCTGATGATCTTGCCGTTGCCGTGATCCTGGATGAGGTCGCCGGCGTAATGGCGGTGCGCGTCGCCGCTGACGGTCATGACGTTACCGGGGCACCGCGCGTCGATATGTGCGAGCAGGCGGCGGCGGCTGTTCATGTACCCTGACCATTGGTCCATCGAGACAAGCTGCTCGGGCTGCCCTGCCTTGTGGTAGCCGAGGTTCATCAGGCACACCTGCTGCGCGATCAGGTTCCAGCGTGCCTTCGAGCGATCGAGGCCTTTGAACAGCCATGCTTCCTGCGGTGCGCCCGTGATCGACCGGTCGGCCGCGAAGGCGTCCGGTCCTTGCGGCGCATCGCGATCGCCATAGACCTGATCGGAACGATATTGCCGTGTATCGAGGAAGAACGCGTCCATCAGATCGCCGAAGCGTGCGCCGCGGTACATTTGCATGTGCGATCCGTCGGGCATCGATGAGCGGCGTAGCGGCATATGCTCGTAATAGGCCTGCATCGCCATCGCACGCCGCGTGCGGAACACCTCCGGCGTGGTGTTGTCCTGATCGATGTCGCCGGCCCAATTATTGTCGATTTCGTGATCGTCGAAGCTGACGAACCAGGGCGCGGCGGCGTGCGCGGCCTGGAGATCGGGATCGCTCTTGTACTGGGCGTAGCGCTGGCGGTAATCGCCGATCGAATAGATTTCGTGGCCGAGGTGGCGACGCACCAGCGGCTTCTTCGCGCCGCGCGCCTGTTCGCCGCGGTCCGGCCCCTCGTAGATATAGTCGCCGTAATGGAACACGAAGTCGATCGGTTCGGCGGCGATGTGACGCCATGCGGTGTAATAGCCCTCCTCGTAATGCTGGCAGCCGGCGACGGCGAAGCGCACGCGGTCGAGCGGTGCGCCTGGCGGGGGCAGGGTCGCCCCGCGCCCGGTGCCGCTACGCTCGCCGCCGCAGGTGAAGCGGTACCAATAGGGGCGTGCGGGAGCGAGTCCGGCGACCTCGACATGGACCGAATGCGCCAGCTCAGGGTGTGCGATCGCCTCGCCGCGCTGAAGCACCTGACGGAAGTCGGGATCGGCGGCGACCTCCCAGGCAACGAGCACAGGGGCCATCATCATGCCGCCATCGGGCTGGAGCGGTAGGGGCGCGAGCCGCGTCCAGATGACGAAGCCCGTGGCATCGGGATCGCCGGCCGCGACGCCCAACGTGAACGGCGGGGTGGGGAAGCGCGGGGCCTCGATCAGGTTGCGGGGCCGCACCTCGGCGGCGGAGGCCCGCCAAGGCAGGACACCAGCGGCGGTCAGGCTTCCCAGGGCGGACAGAAGATAGCGGCGATCGACTTCGTACATGGTCGTACCTCTGTTCGGCTTATCAGCGCAGCATGATGTGGAAAAAGGCACCCTGGCCATAGTCGTCGACTTCGCTGACGTAGCGAAGGCCGTTGCCGACCAGGAATTTCGGCTGGTCATTGAGCAGGTTGGTGATCTCGTATTTGAACGTCACGTGTTTTGTCACGCGGTGCCACAGGCCGAGGTTGACGGTGGTCAGCTCCGCGCGGCCGTTGTCGTCCTGCGCGGTCTCGCCGATGCCCTCCATGTAGCTGCCGCGGTGCGTGACGGTCGTGCGGAACGCGCCGTCGATCGCGGGCAGGCGAAGCGTCGCGCCGCCGTTGATGATCCACTTTGGCTGGTAGATCAGCCGGTCCAGGGTCCGCGTCCCCGCATCGCTGGTGATCGACATCCGTCCCTTCAGCCAGGTTGCGTTGAAAAACGGATCGATCCGCTGGCCGAACAGGTTGACATCGTGATCGGCGGCCTGGAACTCGACGCCGTACAGCCGCGAATTGTCGGCGTTGAGCGGCTGGCGGACCCGGTAGTTGACGTCGTCGATCAGCTGCGTCGTGGTCAGCGTGAAGATGTCGTCCTTGATCCACTTGGCGAACGCGCCGAGCGAGATGATGCCGTCCTTGTGGAAATACTGCTCGAACTGAACATCGAGATTGTCCGACCGACGTGGGCGCAGATCGGGGTTGCCGCGGCTGATCGAGCAATCCGCCCCGCCGCTGTCCTCGTCGCCGCAATTGAGCGATTCCGGTTGCGCGATATTGCCCGGTGTAGGGCGGCCGAGCGTGCGGCTGTACGAAAAGCGCAGCTTCTTGCCGCCGGCGAAGTCCTGGATGCCGGAGAACGACGGCAACAGGTATTGGTACCCGCCTTTGTTCCGCGTCATCACCGCCGACGCTGTGCCGCCGGTGATCGTCGGCTGGAACGCGGAAAAGCGCGTATGGTCGTAGCGGACGCCCGCGACCAGCGTGGTATCGTCGGTGGCGTAATGGAGCGACAAAAACGGCGTTACCAGCCGCTCGGTGTATCGATAATCCCCGGTGATGCTGTCGTAGGTCGAGTTGGGTACGTCCTTGACGAACTTGGGCCACAACTCCTTCTTCACGCGCGCCCAGTCGACCCACGGGAACGATTGCGGTGCGCCCACGGGCACATAGCCTGGATCGTAGAGATAGGCGTTCATCGCCTGGCCAAGCTTGTATTCGGTCATATCGACGTTGCGCGACAGTTCCAGGTTGCGGAATTCGATCCCTGTGACGAACCCGAAGCCACGATCTTCGGGCTCGGCGTTCCATCCATAATCGACGCGCGCATTCGCCAGCCCCTCGTTGGCCATGCGGTATGTCGTCTGCGCTGTGCTGAGCTTGTACGGCGATCCGAGCACGAGGCCCGGCTTGTTGATCCCGGTGACGTAAGGCAGCCCGCCGGTGCCGTCATTGCCCGCCGCCCAGTCGAGCGAAAGGCCAGTCGGATAGGCGCGGACACCGATATAGGGCTGCGTATTGTCGTACCGGGCGCGGGTGTAACCGCCGCGAACGCGCAACGACGAGCGGTCGTCGTGCCATTCGACATTGCCGATCGCGCCGACCGTCGCCTTGTTCCAGGTATCGTAGCGATAGCGTGAATAGAGGCTGTTGATGTCCGATCCGCCACCCTCCGCGGTCAGGTCGCTGACACTGTTCTTGGTGTAGTAATCATTCTTGTTCATCGTCGAGGATTCCCACTGACGATAATTGAACCCGAGCAGCGACGCATAGATGTCGGTGCCAAGCGGACGCCATTCGAACTTCGCCGAACTGCCCGCAGTCTGGAGGCGGTTGGTATAGCTGCCGTAACTATGGTTGTACGGTACGGCGATGCCGTTCCACGCGGGATCGTCGGGGCCGGCCAGCTTCTTGCCGGCGTCGCTGAAGTAATATTTGGTGTCCTGCCACCATTTGCGCGAGTTGCGGATGCGGTTCTCGTAGCGCGCCGACAGGACCACGCCGAACTGATCGCCCGCGCCGAACTTGTCCGCGAACACCATCTTGCCACCGGCGCCGAAATGCGGCGTGCTGCCGTTGCCGGCGTTGCTGCCGCCATCGCCCCTGAACGACGAATAGATACCATAGCCGTCGACCATGACATAGCGGCGCTTGAGGGCAAACGCGCTGCGCGTGACGATGTCGACGATCCCCCCGATCGCCGCGCCATTTTGTTCGGCGGTAAATGTCTTGTAGACGTCGTTGTGGAACGCGAGTTCGGACGGAATTTGCTGCAAATTGACCTTGCGCGAACCCTCGCCGTCATTGCCGATCGTCGCGAGCGTGATCCCGTCGATCGTGGTCTGGTTGAGATCGGGCGAGATGCCCCGGATGCTGACGAAGCGCGGCGCATCGCCATCCTCAATCGCGCTGATACCGGGCAGCAGGATCAACTGGCCTGCAACGCTGCCGTCGGCGGACAGAGTTTCGAGATCGTCGAACACGATAGAGTCACGTACCGACGTCGATTGCTCCTTGTCCGAGCGGATCGCGCGATCGCCCATGACGATGATGTCGGACTTGGTCTGCTCGGGATCAGCGGTCGGGTCTTCGGCGTTTGCGGCACTAGCTACGAACAACAGCGGAAGCGCACAGGCCGCGGACGCGGCCAACCGGACGCGTCTGGCGGGCGAAAGGAACAGCATTGAGCCAGCATCTCCGAAAGGGGCGGGCAAAGAGGCTTCCCCAGAACGGAACGGCTGGCCCACCCAATGTAAGACCAATCTGCGGTCTCGAGCGCCTCGCCTATGATATCAACGCGACATAATCGCGTCAGTTATGATGACCTTTTATGACGGTCGGCATTATTAAGGCGCACTGTTCGGCCGCCTATCAAAGCTGTTCAGTACTGAGCAACGCCCGCACTCAGCAGCGCGACCAGGCAAGGCGGCTAATCTTGCATCGTTCGGGATGACTTTTGGAAGCCATCGATTTCCAGGCAGTCATTTCGACCGACCGCTTAAACGGATGGCAAGCGTTGCCGTGGAACTCCATGAAACAAGGGCGGAAGTTGGGAGGCGGGGAAGGGCACCCGAACGGCGACTTATGGGTCATTCCTGGGCTAGTTATAAATCTAGATTAATTGTCATATCTTAGGTCACAATTGCGGCAAATCGCCTCAATTTTTGAGTGGGACCTAAACGTTTGGCTGAAATTGCGCGTCAAAATCCTGAAGCGGCTATCTTAATCGTTTAGGATAGCGACCGCTCGTGTCCAGCCAGCGGAGCCATTCTTTATCTTTGCTGGAAAACAGGAAACCATGAAGCCGTTGCAGGGTAGGCGATCAAGGTTAGTGAGCTTTTCCATGTGGCAATAGCCGATGTCTCGGCCTGCCTTATGCCCCTCCCAGATCAGCGAGGTGTCGCCCGTCTCCTCAATCCGCTTGGCGGTGTGGCCGAACGGCGCGTCCCAAGACCATGCGTCGGTACCCGTCACGCGAACGCCGCGCGAGGTCAGGTACAGCGTAGCTTCGTAGCCGATGCCACATCCTTTCGCGAGAAAGTCGGCTTGGCCGAGCGCCGCGCCAGCGGCCGTATTGATCAGCACGATATCCAATGGCCGAAGCGTGTGACCGGCCGCGTTGAGCGCTGCCGCCATCTCGTCCGCCGTCACGACATGACCGTCAGGGAAGTGCCGCATGTCGAGCTTGACCCCCGGCTGGAAGCACCACTCCAGAGGCACTTCATCAATCGTGATCGCACGTTCGCCGCCGTTCATCGTCGGATGGTAGTGCCACGGTGCATCGAGATGCGTTCCGTTATGCGTCGACAGCGTCAACGTCTCCGATGCAGCGAACCCCAGCCCGCCGGGAACTTGTTCGGCAGTGACACCTGGGAAGAAGGTTTGAAGCTCAGCGACGGTTTGGTCGTGCGTCTGATATGCGATCGAGGGTCGCATGAACGGTGGATCCGTTATCACGTCGGGATCGAGCGTGATCGACAGGTCGATGAACGTCCGCTTCATGCGACATGTCCTCCCAATGCTTCTGCGAGCCAGTCGGCGATGAAGTCGCGGCCGAAGCTCATATTATCGACGCCGACATGCTCGACACCGCCTTCGCGTTCGGTGAAGAACTTGAGTTCGCGTTTGGGGCTGTTGACGAGCTGGTCGTAGGTCCGGTGCGCATAGTCGCGGCCGATTTGTCTGTCATTGTCGCCGTGCGTCACCAGGAACGGCACCGTGATCCGGTCCAGTATGCCCTCGAGCGTCATGCCGGCAGCCTTGTCGAGGAACTCGGCCATGTCCTTGGCACCGAACACCCACATGACGTGATTCCAGTAGTGCGGCACGGGATTCTCGCCCTCGCGGCGCAGGCGCTTCTGCTGCACTTCCGCCCAGTCGTGGTTGGCGCCCCAAACCGCTGCTGCAGCGAACCGTGGTTCGAAGGCGACCGCCCTTGGTACGAAATACCCGCCGAGCGAGATGCCCGAGAGCCCGATCCGCGTAGCATCGACGCCGGCTAGCTTTTCCAGCCAGTCGACGACAGGGGTCGCCCAGCGCTCGCTTTCGTGGGTGGCGTGCAGCCCGCCTGAGCGCAGCGCCTCACCCGACCCTGGCTGATCGATGCACAAGGTGGATATTCCACGGCGCAGCAGGGCCTGAGGTAGGCCGGTCCAGTAGAGAAGCTCCTTGCAGCTATCGAGCCCGTTGACGAACACGACGACGGGCGCCTTGCCCGGTGCTTGCGTGAAAACCCCCGGCACCATGCCTCCCGGAATCGCAATCTCCACGCGCTCCGCGTTTTCCTTGCCCAGCGCCATGGCGCGCCGGAAACTGTCCTGACCCTTTGCGAACGTGGCGTTGCGCTCCGGCGTGCCTTGTCCCTGCATCCGTTCGGCGGTGATGTAGTAGAGGCTTGCGCGCTGGAGTTTGGTGCCGGCGGATAAGTGCCGCCCCAATGTCTCGTCCTCGGCGGCAAGAACGACCAGCTTGTCGGCCATCTTGACCCATTCGCGCATGAACTGCGGGGTACCCGCGTCCTCGCCTGACTGTGCTGCTTCCAGCAGAGGGCGGCACATCTCCTCGATCTCGCCGATCCGCGCACCGCTTTCGATCGCGATGTCGACCGAGAGGTTCCAGACGTAATTATTGGGGAAATATTGGAATATGGCCATGGTGCAGATACTCAGAACATGGGGTGGGGGTTTTTGGACGATTGCGGCATTGGCTGGATGACATCCCAATGCTCGACGATCTTACCGTCCTTGAGGCGATAGATATCCGCTACGGCGCCGCCAGCCGTCTTCGGATCGCCGCGACCGAACAAATGGATGATCGCCAGATCGCCATCAACGACGATCCGTTTCACGACGAATGTCGCGCCGGGCGTCGAAAACAAGGGCTCCAGCGACGTTATGGCCGATGCGCGACCGTCGGCGATGCCGGGATTGTGCTGGACGTAGTCCGGAACCACGAAGTCGTCGAACGCTCGCCGCACGTCTTTCGCGCGGTACAGGATATCGGCGAACCGCGTCATGATCGCGCGATTTCGTTCGGTCTCGTCGGCTCGACGGGCCGCGACCGGCATCGCCATCAGGGCGATGCCGGCCATGGCTATACCGGCCCGGATCATGCCGAGGCTGGTGTCCATAGACCTGCATCGGGTGCGGGCTTCGGCATAGTCTGTGGACCGCCAACGCCCGTACCCCATTGGTCCATCGTGTCCGGCGAGGGGACATGAACCGTATGCTGGTGATGATCGTCGTCGACCTCTTCCAGCTCCGACGTGTATTCGACGACGTTCATCGCCGGCGTCGTGAAATAGCTGAACGTGTTGTTACCCGCGGTATGGCGGCCCGGTCCCCATTTGATGTCGACGTCGTTCTTTTTGAGGCGGGCGATGCCCTTCATCATGTCGTCGATCGTCAGCACGTCATAGGCGACGTGGTTGAGGCACGGCGGTCCTGGTAGGAAGGCGAGACGGTGATGCCACGCATTGCAGCGCATGAAGCACATAAAGTCGCCGAGCCAGTCTGAGACACGGAAACCGAGTGCCTTCTCGTACCACGCCACGGTCGCCCGGTGGTCAGGCGAATGCATGACGATGTGACTGATCTTGACCGGGATCGCCTCGCCGCGCTTCAGATCGCGGGACTCCCCTCGCTCGACCTCCGCCGAGACCTCCAGCGTGTGGCCATCAGGATCGAAGAAGCGGAAGCCGTAGCCGCCACCCAGGGTCGTCTGCTCGTGAGGCTCGGTGATGATCTTGCCCCCCGCATCTTTGACCTGCGCGAAAAGGGCATCGACGTCGGCGCGCGTCTCGGCTGCCCATGCCATCACGTCGATCCGTTGTACGGCGTCCTGACGGAGACGTACGACATATTTCTCGGGCGTGCCTGCGGCGGCGAAATACACCATGCCGTCATCGGCTTCGACCTCCGTCAGCCCCCAAACGTCGGCGTAGAACCGCCGTTCGGCTTCCAGGTCTGGAACTGCATAGCCGACGTAACGGACTTCTGAAACGCGTGCCATATCCACTCTCCTTGCCTGCCGATCAGCGCCGGCATTGTGAATTCATCGTCAGTCGAACGCGACGGTTGCCGACAGCGGAAGGTCCAGCGACGATCCGCCGATGCGCAGCGTGGTCGGACCCGATGCGAACACCCATCGATTGCCGCTCCATCGCCGCAGCGCGATCGGATTGACGACGAGATGAATGTCCACCGTGCTGCCCGCAGCGACGACCTGTTTGGCGAAACCAGCCAGAGGACCGTCCGTACGATACGCCTGGACGACGGCGGCGCTGTCGCGCGAACCGTCGTTGCGCACGGTCACGACCAAATCGACGCCGTGATCGGACCGGGTGGTCGCGGTTGCGGCGACGTAGGTGAAGCGGCCGTAGCCAAGCCCTTCGCCAAACGCGAACGCTGGACGGATGCCCGCGGTGATCATCCCGCGGTAGCCAATGCCGATGCCCTCGGCATAAGGCAGCCGGCCGTCGGCGTCGGGGGTCGCATCTAACGCGGGATACTGGTCCTCCGATGCCGCCAGTGCGACGGGCAGGCGCCCCGATGGTTCGAGATCGCCTGCGACGACCGCGGCGAGCGCAGGCCCAAACGCCTCGCCTGGATACCAGACCGCCAGCAACGCCGCGGCGTCGGTGGCGAACCTTGTATCGAAGGCGTGCCCGACATTGACCGCTACGATCGTTCGCGGGTTGGCGGCGATCACGCGCGCGGCGAGTTCCTGCTGGTCGAGGGGGATCGCGGTGGTATCGCGATCCTTGCTTTCAACGCCAGCGTCCGCGGTCTCGCCGACGAGCAGCAGCACCGCGTCGGCGCCCCGAGCGATTGCCTCCGCCTCGGCCAGCAAGGTTGCCGCGTCGTTCGGTACCCCAAGCCCGAACCATAACCCATGGGCACGTGCTGGCGTGTACCGAAGCTCTGCTTCGATCAGTACAGGTATCCCCGCTTCGAGCAGGACTTCGACATGGTCGCTGTCGCCGCTTTTCAGCGCGCCCATGACGTCGCTTGCCGGGATCTCGCGTTCCGCAGCGAACACCTGCCGGCCATCAACGACCAGTCGTACCGATCCGGTGCCACCGATGTGCAGGCGGTGCATGCCCGTGACCGTCGGCATTATCCGCCCACTGGCCCGGATACCGCCGTTGCGGTCGAACGCGCCGAGGTCATGCATACCGTGAAACCACGTCAGCGAATTGGTGTTCCGCGTCTCACTGCCGAGCAGGCTTGCAGAGAAATCATGGCCACCGAAGTAATCGACGGTCATGCCGACGTCGCAGCCATCGCCGAGATCGCGCGCGGGGAGTGCAGGCATTGCCGGCAGCCGCGGCGAGGGGGGGCAGCCGGGAGCGAAGACGATCGTCTCCGCGCCGAACCGCGCGCGCAGCGCCTCGACCGGCGGGATCGCATCGGGGCGGAGCGCGATCTTGGCGAACGTGCCACCCTGAAAGCACGGGGCGAGCGCATTTGGTCCGATGACCGCCAACTGGCGAACGCTGCCCGGCGCAACCGGCAACAGGTCGCCATCATTGCGCAGCAGCGTGAAACCAGCGGCGGCTGCCTGGGCCAGGATGGTATCTCGATCCCCCGGCTCAGCGCCTGCATCGCCGCCGGCCCAGGTTCGGGCAGCGATCTGGATCCTGTCGACCGCTTCCTCGACCCGGTTGACACCAACTGTACCATCAGCCGCTGCGTCGCGCAGCTTCGTGCCCATGAACCGGGCGGGGCCAGGCATTTCGAGATCAAGCCCCGCGTTCAGGGACTCCGCGCCGGCATGCGTACCGAACCAGTCGCTTACCGTGAAACCACCGTAGCGCCATTCGTGGCGCAGGATGTCGGTCAGGACGGGCGCGTTCTGCGCGCAATAGTCGCCGTTGACGCGGTTATAGGCCGTCAGGATGCCGGCACAGCCAGCCCGGGCCACCATTTCAAACGGAAGCAAATAAATTTCGCGCAACGTCGTCTCGTCGACGATCGCGTCGTACCGATCGCGCTGCGTTTCGGAGTCGTTGCAGACCAGATGCTTGGCGATGCTGCCGACACGGCGGCTCTGCAAACCCCTGCTCCACGCGACGCCGAGCGTTCCAGCAAGCAGGGGATCTTCGCCGAACATCTCGAACACCCGGCCGGCGTTCGGCGAGCGAGCGAGATTGAGATTGGGCGCCAGCACCATGTCAACGCCCTTGCGCTTCGCTTCGCCGCCGACCAGCGCGCCGACAACGCCGGCGAGTGCCCGGTCCCAGCTTGCCGCCAGTGCGATGCCGCTCGGAGTCAGGATCGATACGTCGCGCTCGTCGACCCGGCCGCTCGCGATGCCCATGGGACCGTCGGCCATCTTGGCGGATGGGACGTCGTTCGCGGCAACGGTCGACCACATGTCGCGGCCCGCCGTGAACGATAGCAGCGTGTCGTTGATCATCGCGTAGCTCCGGCAAGCAACAGGATCTGGTCGGCCTGCATCGCGACCTGACGTCGCAGGCCGTCGTCGGCGAGCGATCCGTCCTGCGCGAACGGTTGCTGCTCGACGGTATTCACCGCAATGCCGATCGGGGTCGGCCAGCCGCGCATCGCATGCACGATCCCGCGCAATGCCTGAAGCGTGACGCCGCAGGCCTGCCAGCCTGCTGCGGTGACGACCAGCCCGACGGCACGGCCATCGAAATAGACCCGGCGGTCGTCCCGTAGATCCTCGAGGAGATCTATGGCGTTCTTCACCAGACCCGACACGCCGCCATGATAGCCCGGCGAGCCGATCACGATCCCGTCGGCGGCGCGGACGGCTTCGACGAATTCGCGCTGGGCATCGCTGCGCTCG
This sequence comes from Sphingomonas sp. FUKUSWIS1, assembly GCF_000733135.1. Taxonomy (NCBI): domain Bacteria; kingdom Pseudomonadati; phylum Pseudomonadota; class Alphaproteobacteria; order Sphingomonadales; family Sphingomonadaceae; genus Sphingomonas; species Sphingomonas sp. FUKUSWIS1. Next base: position 36,857 of record NZ_JPJC01000250.1, on the reverse strand, counting down.
GCGTTTTCAGGGGCGAAATGGGGGAGCGCAGACAGTTCTGCACCACCGAACATGCGCGTCGTCGCCCCGTTCCGCTCAGTCGCGGCAAGAACCGCTCTGACCATCCGTTCGCCGGATGATCCGGGCCGCGTGGTCCCCCCGATGCCAACGATGTACGGCGCGATCATTGCGCGGACTTGAACTGTGGCACGACGTCGCGTGCCAAAAGGTCGAGCGTGCGGTTCGCCCATTCGAGCCGCTGCGGATCGAGCGGCCCGGTCGTCGTGCCGCATAGCACGTTGCCGATGCCGAGCTCTGCATAAGGCGCGAGATGGTCGGCGACCGTCTTCGGACTGCCGTGCAGGCACCAGGTCGCGATCCAGTCCTCGGTAAGCGCCATTGGCGTGTCGTCGGTCTTATGGTTCGCGGCATCGCGCTCGGCTGCGTCGTTATAATATTTCTCGCGATCGACCGCAGCCTGGTAGGCGCGCAGGATGATCTCCAGTTCCTCGCGTGCCTGGTCGTCGCTTTCGGCGATGTGGACGCATTGATAGGTGTGGGTTGTCCAGGACAGGGCATCCGCGACGATCGCCTCGTCATGACCGGCCGCCTCGAGCATGGCGCGATAAGCGGTGAAGTATTTGGTGACGTGCTTGAGCGGCTCGGTGCCGCCGATGTTCGGCGGCGTGAACGCGGGGATGAACGCCGGCCAGCCATGCTCCGCGGCACGGCGTGCGCTGGCCTCCTTCATGGCAACGGGCATGAGCCGCGCGTGACGTTTGCCGTACATCGCAGGCGCGATGCGCTGCAGCACCTTGCCCTTATAGGGTCCGTTCTCGAATTCGATCGGCGCGTCGTCAATCTGCTTGGCCCAGAGCTTCTCGGCGATGGCAAGGTTGGCCTCCGCAATCGCCGAGGCTTCCTTGTAGTTCACGCCGAAGCCAATCATCTCCTCGGGCGTGGTGCCGGACCCTACGCCAACCAGCAGCCTGCCCTCCGTCAACTGATCCAGGATGTTGACGCGTTCGGCAAAGCGGACTGGACTGTGAAGCGGAACCGAGGTGACCGAGAAGCCGAAATGCACTTTCTTCAGCTGGCCGGCCAGATAAGCGGCGAACATCATCGGGTCGCTCGCGACGGGCATGTAGCCGGTGAAGTGATGGTCGGGAAGAAAGACCGCGTCGAAGCCAAGCTCCTCGGCTTTCTTCGCGTGATCGACGAGATCGAGGATCAATTGACGGTCCTGGTCCGCAGCCGTGGTGCGGGCATTCAAGAAAACCGAAAATCGCATCAAATCTCTCCCGAAGTGGCGGGTTTGTCCCCTGCCGATTTGCCTTTCGTCCGTCACAAAGTGTAACTGACTAGTAGCGGTTCAGAACTAGAACCGTCATTCTGAATTGAGTGATAGCGGCCTGTTGCGCCGCGTGTCAACGGGGACGTTCGCGATGCCTGCAAAAGCGATGACGATAGAAATGGAGCTTGCCGCCACGCCCTCGCGCGTCCCGCAGCAGGGGCGTAGCCGAGCGTCGTACGACCGGATGATCGCCGCGGCTGAAGACCTGCTGCGCGAACGCGGCAGCGATGATTTCACGCTTCTCGAGGTCAGCAAGGCTGGCAAAGTTTCGATCGGTTCGATCTACAACCGGTTCGACAGCAAGGACGATCTGATCCGAGCGGTGCAGGGCCGTGTGCTGCTCGCCGTCGACAAGGCGCAACGCGAAGTCGTCGACCGTGCCGAGTCGCAAGCCGATGATCTCAGGACACTCGTTCCCTTGATCATCGATGGGATCGCCGAATGTCTTCACGAACATGCCGATCTGATGCGCCCGATGATGCTGCGTGCCGGATCGGATCCCATCGTGCTGGCTGCCGGCAAACGCAGCTACATGGAGGTGGAGAACCTGGTCTGCACGGCGCTTCTGGCGCATCGTGACGAGATTAAGCGGCCCGATCCCGAACGCGCCGTCGCGTCTGCTTATCGCATCGCCTATTCTGCGATTGCACGTGCGCTTGGTTTCGGCGCTACCCCTGGAAATGGGGTGGAAGGGGAATGGAAGGTCCTGAAAGAGGATCTCGGCCATATGGCGTCTGCATATCTTCGTTCAGCCGACTGATCGCAGGGAACGCTAAGAATCGCGCCGGAGCGCCGGCGCGACTGCCTGGACCGAAATGTCGACCCTAAGGCGCGCAGCAGTTCGCCGATGCTGCCGGCGCTCGTGCAAAAACGTGTCATTCGTACGCCGGGCATCGTCCAAAACCAGTTCGCCGTCACGACTACGGGTATGGCGCTGGTTGACCACGTAAATATCTGATGTCGCCGGCTCTTGCGGCGCTGATGCCACTGCTTGACAGCCCTAACAAAGCATCTATTAGAACCATAGTTCTTATTCGTACCAGCGCGGGGAAAAACCCGCCGATCGAGAAGGGAGAGGATCATAATGCGCAATGCACCCGTAATCCGTGTTCTTTTGGCCGGAGCCGCAACGCTGGCGATGACCGCGACCGCGCAGGCTCAGCAAACGCCACCATCCGAAGCTCCCCCGGCTCCCATCGAAGCGACACCGACGGACGGCGCAGCGACAACGGCAGGCACAGCGCAGGACGATGCGGGTCAGTTAGGCGATATCATCGTGACTGCGCAGAAGCGCGCTACCGGAATCCAGGATACGCCGATCGCGATGCGTGCGTTCGACGGGGATCAGCTCATCAAGAGCGGCGTCGGCGATTTGAACGGACTTACGCGCCTCGCACCCGACCTCAACCTGACGACCGAAACCCTGTTCACGCGCATCAGCATCCGCGGTGTCGGAAGCCAGGATGTCTCAGAAACCGCAGACGGCGCACTGACGATCAATATCGACGGCGAGTACATCAACCGCCCGGTCGCCTTGAATGCCGCCTTGTTCGATCTCGAGCGGGTCGAAATCCTGCGTGGCCCGCAAGGAACACTGTATGGTCGCAACTCGACGGCGGGCGCACTGAACGTGATCGCCGCCAAGCCGTTGCTGGGTGACGTTTCCGGCTTCGCGACGGTCGGCTACGGCAACTATGATTCAAAGACGGCGCAAGCTGCCGTCAATCTGCCACTTGGTGACAAGGTGGCCGTCCGCATCGCGGGCCTCCATTCCGATCATGACGGCTATACGAACAACGCCCCCGGCGGAAAGGGCGATACGGGCAACTCCGACGCGCTCCGAGCCTCGATCTATGCCGAGCCGTTCGACCGTCTGAAACTCTACCTCGCCGGCGAATATGTCGACGTGAACCAGAGCGCGCCGTCGCAATTCGGCGTTCAGGTCTCGGCAACCTCGCCTGGCCTGGTCACGCTGCCATCCGGTGCAATCGTGCCGTCGCAGTTCAAGCCGACGTTCGACCGCGACAGCTATCCCCTGGCCGATGTCGGTTTCTTTCGGACCAAACAATATGCGGTCCGTGGTCGCGCGGACCTGGATCTGGATTTTGCGACGCTCAGCTATATCGGCGGCTACCGCGACGTGAACGTCAGCTCGCGCCAGCCCCTGAACGGGTACGTGCCGGCCGTCTTCACCTACTATAACAACCGGATAGACTCCGACACGCAGAGCCATGAAATCCGTCTCGCGGGCGGCAAGGAAGGCGCATTCATCTGGCAGGCTGGCGGATTCTACTACAAGGAGTCGCAGGATATCGCCCGGGGCCTTTTCCTGCCGCAAGCGGGACCAAACGGTAGTTTCCTGAACTTTTTCTATAGACCCTATGTCGACTCGACGTCGAAAGCCGCATTCGGTCAGGCTACCTACTGGGTTCTGCCCGACACGCTCAGCTTGACGGGCGGCATTCGCTACACGGACGACAAGAAGCGTGGCCGCTACGACAATTACGGTTTCCAGTTCAATTCCGGGCCGACGCCACCCGCTGACGGATCGCCCGGTGCCGTCACCACCTTCCCGCGCCAGGAATCGAACAAGGTCACGTGGAACGCCGGCGTCGACTTCAAGGCGGCCCGTGATAACCTGCTCTATGCGAAGGTCTCGACAGGCTACAAGGGCGGTGGCTTCGACAATGTTGGAGACTATGCACCGGAGACGCTGACGGCGTATGAGATCGGATCGAAGAACCGCTTTGCGGATCGGACGGTCGAGTTCAACGTCTCGGCCTTCTACTACAAATACACCAACCAGCAGGTTCAGGTGCTACTCGATACGTCGGTCGGTGCCCGGACGCTCAACGCGGGCAAGTCGCGGATCTGGGGTATCGAGACCGATAGCACGTTCGTCCTGTCCGATCGCGATCGCGCGCATCTGACCTTCAATTACCTGGATGCGAAGTTCACCGACTTCCCGGGTGCGGTGTCCGGTTTGAATGGGACGTTCCCGATCGACCTGTCCGGCAACACGCCACCTCAGGCACCAAAGGTCACGATCGCGGTCGGCTACGATCACACCTTCCCGATCGGCGACGGCAAGCTCGTCGCAAGTGGATTTTCGCGCTTCAAGTCGCAGTATTTCCTGACGCCGTTCAACTGGGAAGCCGAGCGCCAGCAGGCATACACGCAGACCGATCTCAGCCTCGAATATTCGGCACCAGGCGATCGCTTCTCGATCCAGGGTTTCGTTCGCAATCTCGAGAACGAACGGCCGATCGGCTACGGCTTCTTCACCGGGGGTGGCATCAACGTCTACAATTTCAGTTTCGGTGCCCCGCGGACCTACGGTGCGCAAGCGACGATCAAGTTCTAGGACACAGGTACGTGGCGGATAACGGGCTCGGCGAATTCGATAGGCGGTCCGCGATCGGCGGCGGGCTTGTGCTCGCCGCCCTCGTCGGGACACCACTGTGGATCTGGGGCAAAGCCCGTCAGGGCGAGAAGGGGGAGGCGACCGAGGACCAGCGCCGGATGATCGACACAGTCTCCGATCTCGTCATTCCGCGCACGGACACGCCGGGTGCGTCCGACGTCGGCGTTGGGGACTTCGTCGTTTTGGCGCTTAATCACGGGCTCGACGGGACGCGCGAACCCGCATCCGGTGCCGCGATCCAAGGTGGTGGTCCCGCACCCACGCCACGGGGCGGATTATATCTGCTCGACGATCTCGCGATCATGCTGCGGATCAAGGCGGGGGGCGATTTCAACCAGGCGACACCCGCTGCCCAACGCGCTGCGCTGACGGCGATAGACACGCGCGCGTTCGCGCCGGGCAACGACAAGGATCCCTGGCACAAGATCAAGGACCTGATCTTGACGGGATACTACACGTCGGAAGCGGGCGGTTCGAAGGAGCTCCAGTATGAACTGGTCCCTGGACGCTGGGATCCCGACGTGCCGTTGAAGCCGTCGGATCGGGCCTTTTCAAGCGACTGGACAGCGGTGGAGTTCGGATGATGCAGGAATTCGACGCCATCGTGGTCGGGTCAGGAATAACCGGTGGCTGGTCGGCCAAGGAACTGACGCAGGCGGGGCTGAAAGTCCTGATGATCGAGCGTGGCCGCGATATCGAGCACGGCACCGGGTACAAAACCGAGACACTGGCACCCTGGGAACTCCCGTTCCGCGGGATGGGCGATGCCGAACGCTATTGGGCGGAGTATCCGGTCCAATCGATGAACCGGCATTTCACCGAGTTTACCGAACATCATTTCGTTAACGACCGCCAGAACCCCTACGCGGTTCCCGCCGGCAAGGACTTCAACTGGTGGCGGTCGTACCAGATGGGCGGACGGTCGCTGACGTGGGGCCGACAATGCTATCGCTGGTCCGACTATGATTTTGGCGCGAACAAGGCCGACGGGCACGGCCTCGACTGGCCGATCCGCTATGCCGATCTCGCGCCTTGGTACGACCGGGTCGAGGACTTCATCGGCGTATCCGGTGCGGCCGAAGGGCTGGCGGTTCTGCCGGACGGACGTTTCCAGCCGCCGATGGCGCTCAACGCGGTCGAGCAGCATTGCCGCGACGTGTTCATGAACACGTTTCCCGATCGTCGGCTGACAGTCGGCCGAACCGCCAATCTGACCGAAGCGAAGGAAGGGCGGTCGAAGTGCCAGTATCGCTCGATCTGCGCGCGTGGCTGTTCCTACGGCGCCTATTTCTCCACGCAGAGTTCGACGTTGCCAGCCGCCAAGGCCACCGGCAATCTGACGGTCATCACCGACAGTGTCGTCGAGGGCGTTGATCACGACCCGGTAACGGGACGCGCGACGGGCGTGCGGTATCTTGACGTCAAGACCGGCAAACGCGGTACGGCGACGGCCCGCCTCGTGTTCCTCAATGCCGGCGCGTTCAATTCCAACCATATCCTGCTACGGTCGACCTCCGAACGCTTCCCCAATGGGCTCGCCAACAGCTCGGGTGTGCTCGGCACGCACATCATGGATCACGCGACCACACTATCGGGCATCGCGGCCATGCCGGGTTTCGAAACGCATACCAGCTACGGCAACCGCCCGACCGGGATCGTGGTGCCCCGGTTCCGCAATCTGGACCAACAGGACGGTGCCGGCTTCACGCGGGGCTACAGCTTCCAGGGCGGCGCGCTGCAGGGCACATGGACGGCCGGTAAACGGGCGGCAGGGCTCGGCGTGGACTACAAGGAGTCGTTGCGGCATCCGGGACCCTGGCGGATGATCTTCGTCACCTTCGCCGAAAGCCTGCCACGCGCCAGCAATCGCCTGACCCTCGACCGCGTGAAGACCGATCCGCACGGTGCCCCGGTGTTGAACATCGCGTTCGAACACGGCGCGAACGAACATGCCGCGCTTGCCGATGCCAAGGGCCAGGCCAAGGTCATGCTCGAGGCTGCAGGCGGTCATGTCTTTCTCGGCTTCGATCAGCCAGGCGCCGGCGGGTCGGCGATCCACGAGATGGGCGGCGCGCGGATGGGGAACGACCCGGCCCGGTCCGTGCTCGACAAGTGGAACCGTGCGCATGACGTACCGAACCTGTTCGTGACGGACGGCGCAGCAATGAGTTCGTCCGCCTGCCAGAACCCGTCGTTGACCTACATGGCCTTGACGGCGCGCGCCTGTGCCAACGCGGTGTCGATGCTTCGAGAAGGCACGATCTAGCCATGACGACCGTGGCGAGCGCACGCGATCAGGCGTCATCGCTCGCGCCGCGCGCCCGCACGCTGGCCTTCGCGACGCTGACGGTGGCATTCGTGATGGACGTGCTCGACAGCACGATCGTCAATATCGCGATTCCCGCGATCCGTGCCGACCTCGGCGCCGGACCGGTTGCGGTGCAATGGATGGTGGCCGGATATTCGATGGCCTTCGCAATGCTGCTCATCAGCGGCGGCCGCATGGGAGATGTCTTTGGCTATCGCCGGATGTTCATCGGCGGCATGTCGGGCTTCACGCTCGCATCCTTGTTGTGCGGTGTTGCGCCCACGCCGACCGCGCTGATCGTCGCGCGTCTGGTACAGGGGGCGACCGCGGCGTGCATGGGGCCGCAAGTTCTTGCTTTGGTCCAGCTCCTCTATCCTCCCCATGAGCGAGTTGCGGCGCTGTCGTTCTTCGGCGTACTTGGCGGGTTGACCGCGGTATTGGGACCGGTGATCGGCGGCGCATTGATCGAGGCAAACATCGCGGGCCTCGGTTGGCGGGCTATTTTCCTGATCAACCTCCCGATCGGTGCTGCCGGTATCGTCGCCGCTTGGTATCTCCTGCCCAAAGGACGCTCGCCCGACCGTCTGCGGATCGATTGGGCGGGGAACGCGCTCGTCGTCGCCCTGCTGTTTGCACTCGTGTTCCCACTGATCGAGGCGCGTGCGCTCGACTGGCCATGGTGGTGCTTCGGATTGTTCGCGACGACCGTACCGCTCGGGATGGTGCTGTGGTGGCATCTGCGCCGGCAGACTGTGCGCACTGGCTCGGCGTTGTTGGATCCGGCGATGTTCCAGGATCGCAGCTTCTCCAACGGCCTGCTGACGTCGCTCGTCTTCGCTGTGGCGGGGGGAGGGTTCCTGTTAGTGTTGACGCTGGTACTGCAGGTCGGGCTCGGCCTTGACCCGCTGTCGGCCGGATTGCTGCACATTCCATTCGCCGTCGGCGTAGGGCTGGGGATCAGCCTGCTTGGTCGCCGTATCCTGCCACGTCTGGGCCGTTCGGTGCTGGCGGTCGGTTCCGGGGCAATGGCGCTGGGGGTGGCCGGGGTGACGGTGACGGTGGCAACCAGCGGCAGCGTGCCGCTGATCGGTTTTGCACTCCTGATCGCCGGTCTCGGCATGGGAACCTGTGCGGGGCCGCTGTCGCCGATCGCGCTCGCGCGGGTGGACACGCGTCATGCCGGCGCTGCAGGCGGTGCGCTGAAGACGGTCCAGCAACTGGGAAACGCCGGCGGTGCCGCAACGGTCGGAACGCTGTTCCTCGTCATGGCGGGTGGGGCGACGTCCGCGCCCGAGACACGTGCCGCGCTCATCCCAGCAGCGATCAGCATATGTCTGCTACTGTTCTGCGTCGCCGTGCTCAGCCGACGGTTTCCCCAGCGCCTATTCGACACCGATTGAAAGGATCAAGATGCGGTTTGCGACTCTGAATGACGGCAGCCGCGACGGCAGGCTGGCCGTCGTCTCGATCGACCACGCCAGAGCGCTGCTGGTGGAAGGCGTCGCTACGCTTCAGGTGCTGCTCGACGATTGGGATCATCTAATCCCCCTGTGCCGTGCGGCTCAGCAGCGAGTGGAAGCAGGGCAGGGGGAAGCTTTCAATCCGTCTGCCGCGATGGCACCACTGCCACGCGCCTGGCAATGGCTGGACGGGTCCGCCTACCCGTCGCACGGCGAACTGATGGATCAGGTCCTAGGTATCGTTCCGGAGAAAACCGGGCGGCCTCTGATGTATCAGGGACTGTCCGACCATTTCCTGTCTGGTCACGAGGATGTCGCATTTCCGGACCTTTCGCACGGCATCGATTTCGAGGGCGAGTTCGGAGTCGTTCTCGACAATGTCGCGGTCGGTACACCGGTCGAGGAGTGTGCAAGAGCGATCCGGCTCGTCGTCCAGATCAACGACTGGTCGTTGCGCGCGCTGGCAGGCCCCGAAATGAAGACCGGGTTCGGCTGGATACAAGCCAAGCCGGCGTGCAGCATGGCGCCGGTCGCGCTGACGCCCGACGCGGTCGGAACGGCATGGGCCGAAGGCGGCGTGGATCTGACACTCGAAGTCGATTGGAACGGCCGCTCGTTCGGACGCGCGCAAGGCGGGGCGATGGCGTGGAGTTTCGCTCAGCTGATTGCGCATGCCGCTGCTACCCGAAAGTTGCCGGCGGGGACGATCATAGGATCGGGCACCGTCTCCAACGCGAATTTCCGGGACGTCGGTTCGTCCTGCATCGCGGAGCGACGCGGTATCGAGATCGTCGATACCGGCACCGCGACCACCGGCTTCATGACGTTCGGTGATCGGGTCCGCATGGAGGCACGCGCCAGAGACGGAGCGCCGCTGTTCGGTGCGATTGACCAGCGGGTGGTACAGGCTTGACAGCCCGATCAATAACTAGAATGCTAGTTCTATTAAAGCCGTGGCGAAACATGGCGGGAGAGGCGGAATGCGTTCGATACTGGATTCGATACGAAGGTTAACGATGGTGCCGCAGGGCATCACCATCGTCACGGCGGCTTTCCTGCCGATCTTCGCCATCGTATCGATGTTTCCGGCGGTTCCGTCGATCATCGACCATTTCTCGGCCGACCCCGACGCACGGTGGAAGGTGCCGCTGATGGTGTCGGCGCCTGGCCTGACCATCGCATTGATCGCGCCGTTTGCGGGGTTCTTCATCGACAAGTTCGGGCGGCGGCCTCTACTAATCTGGGCGACGTTCTTCTACGGCATCTTCGGCACTGCACCCTTCTTTCTCGATAGCCTGAACGCCGTGTTCGCTTCGCGACTGCTGCTCGGGGTTGCGGAGGCGGCGATTCTGACGATCGTCAACACGCTGCTCGGCGATTACTGGGATGACCGCGGGCGCCGCGATTGGCTGTTGTTGCAGGGCCTTGCCGGGCCGCTGATGGCATCGGGCGTCATCCTGTTGTCGGGTGCAGCCAGCGGCGTGCAGTGGAACGGGATCTTCCTCGTCTACCTGGTCGCCTTTCCGATTTTCCTCGCGATGCTCGCCTTTCTGTTCGAGCCAAAGAAGGATGGCGCGACCGTCAAGGAGATCGTTGCTGCGCCCGATATCTCTACGCCGTTCCCGTGGGCTGTGATTGCACTGATCGGCGGCGTGACCCTGCTGGCCTCGGCACTCTACTACGTCTTCATCATTAACGGCGGCCTCGCATTCCGCGAAGTGGGTGTACAGGACGGCGCCCGGCTTGGTCAGTTGACCGCGATCCCCAGCCTCTTCGTCGTGCTCGGCTCGGTCATCTTCAGACTGATGAGCGGCCGCTCCAATGCGGTGCAGATCGGTACGCTGTTCCTGCTGGTCGGCGTAGGACTGGCGGGTATCGGCTTGGCGGTCGACTATCGCTGGATGATTGCCGGGTTGGTGATCCAGCAGACCGGCGTCGGCATGGCGGTCCCGGTTCTGATCGCCTGGGCCAGCTCGAAGCTCACCTTCGAACATCGCGGCCGCGGGATGGGTATCTGGACCGCCTGCTTCTTCTTCGGCCAGTTCTCCAGTCCCTGGTTCGTTCACAAGCTCAACGACGCCTTCGGCACGATGCAATCGGCTTTCCTCGCGATGGGCGTTCTCGGCATCGTCGTTGCGCTGATCGCCTTCGTCGCCAGCCGTCGCACGCCATCAGCCCTTACCGCCGCCACGGCCTGACCCTTTAGACTGAAACGAGATCAGCATGACCGGAACTATAAAGCGAGGCGTCAGCCTCTACAGCTTCCAGAACGAGACGTTCCTCGGCAAGATGACTTTAGAGGACTGTATCCGGACCTGCGCGGAAATGGGCGCGACCGGAATCGAGGTCATCGGCGAACAGACATTCTGGGGGTGGCCCGAACAGCCCGTTCCGGAGAACAAGATCACCGACTGGCATGCCCTGATGACGAAGTACGGGACAGTGCCCGTCGCGCATGATGCGATGCTCGACTACAAGCGCTACAACGGCCGCGTCATGGCGCTTGACGAGCAGGTCGCCAGCATGAAGCGCGATATCGATTTCGCCGCGGCGCTCGGTATGCGCTTCGTCAGGTCGCTGGTCTCGGTGTCGCCTGAGGTGCTTGTTGCCAGTGCGCCTCATGCCGAGGAGAAGGGCATCAAGATCCTCCTCGAGGTGCACGCGCCTCTGCACTTCGATCATCCCTGGATCGTCCGGCATGCCGAGGCGTACGAGAAATCGGGCAGCAGCGCGCTGGGTTTCCTGCCCGACATGGGCATGTTCCTGCATCGCTTCCCGCCCGTCTGGAAGGAGCGCTTCATCCGTAACGGCGCGCCGCGTCACATCGCCGATTACATCGAGAAGGCATATGAGGACCGTACGCTCAGCGAATACATCGTGATGAACGTGCGCGAGATGGGTGGCGAGGGGGCCGCGATGGCGATGGCCGAGACGCTGCGTCACAATGCAGCCTACGAACCCAAGCGCATGCTCGATTTCATGGGACGCATCCACAACGTCCACGGCAAGTTCTACGAGATGACCGAGGACCTTGTGGAACCGTCGATCCCCTATGACGAGATCGTCCAGGTTCTCAAGCAAGGCGGATACTCCGGCTACATCTGCTCCGAATACGAAGGCAATCGCTGGATCGAAGACGCTCATCCGGTCGAGTCCGTCGAGCAGGTCCGCCGCCAGCAGGCGATGCTTGCCCGGTTGATCGACGAGCCCGTCGCCACGACCAATTCCTCCGCACGCGCAGCCTGAAGGTAGATACGATGTTCGATCAACACATGATCTGCGAAGACACCGTCGCAAACGTCGCGGAAAACGGCGCGGCTATCGGCTTCTCGTTCGGCGCAAGACTGCCCTATTACCGGGGCCTGGGCCTCTCGATGGTCGAAGACGTCGCAGTGACGCTGGACGGCGAAGCGATACCGCGGGAAGCGGTGCGGTTGACGCTCCGCGGCCGCACCTGGACGCTCGACGAGATGGAGAACGAGCATGGCGACCGCTGGAATTTCGGCGAGGTCGCCACGGTGACAGTGCTGAAGGACGGTGGACTGTCGGCAGGCGAGCATCGGCTGGAACTCGCGGAACGGATGCGGATCTCGTACCTGCCGTTCGTACCGACGACGCGGTGCGTGAAGACCATCTCGCTGGCCGCCTGACGGGGCCCGACGACAGGATCGACAGGCATGCGTACCCAGATTGCCATCATCGGCGCCGGCCCCGCCGGCATGTTTCTCGCGCATCTTCTCCGCTTGCAGGGCATCGACGCCGTCGTCGTCGAACGGCGGGACCGCGCATATGTCGAAGGGCGTGTCCGCGCAGGCGTGCTCGAACAGGTCACGACGGATCTGATGCGTCAGCTCGGACTGGCCGACAGGCTGGGCCGGGAAGGCCTCGTTCACGGTGGCACGAATTTGTCGCTTGATGGCCGGATGTTCCATATCGACATGGCAGCGCTGACCGGTGGTTCGACAGTCACCGTCTATGGCCAGCAAGAGGTGATGCGCGACCTGTTTGATGCGGCGGAATCACGCGGCCTGTCGATCGTCTGGAACGCGAGCGATGTCGCACTGCATGATCTGGAGGGCGCGCGTCCCGCGGTAACCTGGTCGCTGCATGGCCGTGAGCAGCGGCTCGACTGCGATTACATCGTCGGCTGCGACGGCTATCACGGCGTAAGTCGCGGCGCGATCCCGGCGGACGTGATCAAGACGTTCGAGCGGGCCTATCCTTTTGGATGGCTTGGCATTCTCGCCGACGTGCCGCCGGTCGATCACGAACTTATCTATGCGAACCATGAACGCGGTTTCGCACTCGCATCGATGCGTTCGACCACGCGCAGCCGCTATTATGTGCAGTGCGCGCTCAACGATGACATCGCCAACTGGTCTGACGACCGGTTCTGGGATGAACTATGCTTGCGCCTCGGCCCTGAAGTCGGTGCGAAGGTGACGCGGGGGCCGTCGTTCGAGAAGGCTATCGCGCCTCTGCGATCGTTCGTCAGCGAGCCGATGCGGTGGGGAAGATTGTTCCTTGCAGGCGATGCAGCGCATATCGTCCCGCCAACCGGGGCGAAGGGCATGAACCTGGCGGTATCGGACGTGACGATGCTCGCCGAGGCACTGGTCGAGAAATACAAGGATCGATCGGACGCCGGCATCGACGGCTACTCGGCGCGCGCGCTAGCCCGGGTCTGGAAGGCCGAGCGGTTCTCGTGGTGGTTTACGTCCGTCACGCACCGGTTTCCGGCGATGGACGGATTCGATCGCCGGATCCAGATCGCCGAACTCGATTACATTCGCGGCTCCGAGGCGGCGCAGCGGTCGCTCGCGGAGAATTATGTCGGACTTCCCCTGGGGGCAGCATGAAGAGCAAGATCTACGACAGCCCTGCGATCGCGCTCGAAGGCGTGCTGTTCGACGGCATGACCGTCATGTCGGGCGGCTTCGGGCTGTCTGGCAACCCCGAAAGCCTGATCCCCGAAATTCGCGCAGCAGGCGTTACGGGACTGACCGTCATTTCCAACAATGCGGGGGCGGACGGGTTCGGCCTGTGGATGCTGCTGGAAAGTCGCCAGATTGCAAAGATGATCTCGTCCTATGTCGGTGAGAACAAGCTGTTTGAGCAGCAATATCTCAGCGGTGAGCTGGAACTGGAACTGACGCCGCAGGGGACGCTTGCCGAGCGTATCCGCGCGGGCGGTGCGGGCATTCCGGCGTTCTACACCAAGACCGGTGTCGGCACGGTCGTCGCGAAAGGTAAGCCGGTCGAGACCTTCGACGGCGAGGACTATGTGCGGGAGACGTGGCTAAAGGCAGACCTGTCGATCATCAAGGCGTGGCGTGCCGACCCGGCCGGCAATTTGATGTTCCGCAAGACCGCGCGCAACTTCAACCCGAACATGGCGACCGCGGGCGCGGTCACGGTGGTAGAGGTGGAGGAGATCGTCGAGGCAGGCGCGTTCGATCCCGACTGCATCCACGTTCCCGGCATCTATGTCGACCGCATCGTCCTGTCCACGATCAACGAGAAGCGCATCGAGAAGCTTACCGAGCGCCACCGGGAGACGACATGATGGCCGACCAAACCAAAGGCTGGACCAGGGAGCAGATGGCCGCGCGCGCGGCGCACGAATTGCAGGACGGCTTCTACGTCAATCTTGGCATCGGCATTCCGACGCTGGTCGCTAACTATATTCCGGACGGCGTGAACGTCACGCTGCAGTCGGAAAACGGCATGCTGGGCATGGGACCATTCCCCTTCGAGGGTGAGGCCGATCCCGACCTGATCAACGCGGGCAAGCAAACGATCACCGCGCTGCCGACGTCGAGCTTCTTCTCCAGCGCGGACAGCTTTGCGATGATCCGCGGCGGGCATATCGACATGGCGGTGCTTGGTGCGATGGAGGTCGCCGCCAACGGCGACATCGCAAACTGGACGATCCCCGGGAAGATGGTGAAGGGGATGGGGGGCGCGATGGACCTGGTCGCCGGTGTCCGTAAGGTCGTGGTGGTGATGGATCACGCCAACAAGGCGGGCGAACCCAAGATCCTGGAGGCGTGTACGCTGCCGCTCACCGGCAAGGGGGTGGTCGACCTGATCATTACCGACCTGTGCGTGCTCGCCTGCGACAAGCAGGCGGGCGGCCTGACGCTGGTGGAACTGGCGCCGGGCGTGACGCTGGAGGAGGTGCGGACGAAGACGGGTACGGCATTCGACGCGCGCGCCTTCGCGCAGGAGAGCGCGGCGTGATCGCCTATTCGCCGGATGAGGCGGGGCTGTCGCCCTCGCTGCATCCCGACTATCGCTCGAGCGTCGATCGCAGCCCGCGCCAGCCTCTGATCGCGATCCCACCGACGCTGACAGAGACGACCGGTCCCAGCGCGTGGGACCGCCTGATGGTAGGGCCCTCGGGAATCGATCTTACAGCGCAACATCCGGGCGTACCGCAAGGTCAGCGGATCATCGTCTCCGGGCGCGTGCTCGACGATCGCGCACGCCCGGTTGCCAACACCGTCATCGAGATCTGGCAGGCCAATGCGGCGGGCCGCTATATTCATTCCGCAGACACCTGGGACGCACCGCTCGACCCGAACTTCACCGGGGCCGGGCGGGTCGTCACCGATGCCGACGGGCGATACAGCTATGTCACGATACGGCCCGGTGCCTATCCGTGGGGCAATCACAAGAATGCGTGGCGGCCGGCGCACATTCACCTGTCGCTGCTGGGCCCTGCGTTTGCGACGCGGCTGGTGACGCAGATGTATTTCCCGGACGATCCGCTGGTCGAGATCGATCCGATCGCCAACGCCATACCGATGCCCGCCCGGCAGCGGATGGTCGGCCGCTTCGATATCAAGAGCACGAAGCCCGCCTGGGCGCTTGGCTATCTGTTCGACATTGTGCTGAAGGGGCGTGACGAGACGCCGTTCGAGGATGACGACCATGACCATTGAGATCTCCCCGGGGATCGCCTTCAGGATCGCCATCGAGGACCGAGAGGCACCACCGCGGATGGATAACCAGGATCCGGCGATTTTCGGGCAGACCCCGTGGCAGACCGTCGGACCCTTCTTCCATTACGGCCTGCCATGGAAAGGCGGCGCCGATCTCGTCGGCAAGTCGGACATGGGCGCCCGTACGGACCTGTTCGGCGAAGAGCACTATTTGCTCAACCTGTCGTCACCGACCGGCACGCCCGAGGGGGAGGTGATCGAGATCGCGGGGCAGGTGTTCGACGGGAAGGGCGTGCCGATTCTCGATGCGATGATCGAGATTTGGCAAGCCAATGCCGCGGGGCGTTATATGAGCATCGATGATCGACGAGAGACGGTGCCGATCGACCCCCACTTCATTGGCTTCGGCCGCGCGTCGGTTGATCAGGACGGGGTCTACCGGTTTCGCACCATTCGACCGGGGCGCGTGCCGGGACCCGGCAACACGCTGCAGGCACCCCATCTGGCAGTGTCGGTGTTCGCGCGGGGTATCATCAAACGGCTCGCGACGCGGCTGTATTTCGCTGATGGCGAAGGCAATGACGAGGATCCGGTGCTCACCGCGGTTCCGGCAGACCGTCGCAATACACTGGTGGCTAACCGGCGAGACGGCGGGCGTTGGTGGTTCGACATCCGGTTGCAAGGCGATGCCGAAACGGTCTTCTTTGCGGTATGATGGCGGATGACTGATCGCCTCCGCATGCGGCCTGCAACGACCCCTGCGATGCTGGCCGTCTTCGACGACGACGCCACCATCGCTCACGCACTCGCATTCGAAGGCGCTTTGGCGAAAGCGCAGGCGGCGGAAGGAGTGATCTCGGACGAGCTGGCGGTGGCAATTGTCGACGCCTGCATGACGGTGCCGATCAATTCTGCGACATTGGCCGAGGAAGCGGCGCTGGCTGGCACGTTGGCGATACCCCTCGTCACGCGCTTACGTGGCGCATTGGATGGTGATGCCAGGAAAGCGGTCCATAAGGGTGCGACCAGCCAGGATGTCGCCGATACCGTATTGATGATGCAGACGCGGAGAGCGACCGACCTGGTACTCCTGGACCTCGACCGCATCGTCGATGCGCTTGGTCGTTTGGCCCTGCGTCACGCTGAGACACCGGCGGTCGGCCGCACGTTGTTGCAGGATGCGTTACCCGTCGCGTTCGGTCTGCGGATCGCGCACTGGGCGGCCAGCGTCGCCGATGCTGCTCAGCGGCTGCGGCGCGACGTCGAGGACCATGCGCGAATTCAGCTTGGAGGCGCTGCGGGTGCGCGGGCGGGGCTCGATGGCGCGGGTCTGGCCATTGCATCGATCATGGCCAGCGATCTCGGCCTGGCTGTCAGCGAGCCATGGCATGCGCGCCGCATCGGCATTGCCGCCATCGGCACGAGCTTGGCCATAGCGACTGGCGCAATCGGCAAGATGGCGCGCGACATAGCGCTCTTGTCGCAAAACACTGTTGGGGAGGCGCGTGAACCGGCCGTTGCAGGTCGCGGTGGATCATCGGCCATGGCGCACAAGCGCAATCCGACCGGTTGCCAGATCGCGCTGTCGGCAGCGCTCCGTGTACCGGGTTTGGCCGCGACCCTACTTGTCGGACTGCCGCAGGAGGAAGAGCGCGGGCTTGGCGGCTGGCAGGCGGAGGGACCGGTACTCGCGGACCTGTTCCTGCTCGCGGCCGGTGCGGCCGATGCAATGGCTAGCGTCGCCGAAGGTTTGGAGATCGACGAAGACGCGATCGCGCGCAACCTGTGCGATGCCGATATCGGTACCGATATCGGCGAAAGCGGGGCCATTGTCCGCGCGCTTGTCGCCAGAGACGAAGGATAACTTCATGCCATTCGCGATCCGTGACGACGCGCGCCTTTACTGGAAGCTCGACGGAGCCTCCGACCTGCCCGTGCTCGTCCTGCTTAATTCGATCGGCACGGACATGGCGTTGTGGGAGACCAGCGTCCCGCATCTGCTGCCCGCCTTCCGGCTCCTGCGGATCGACACGCGCGGGCACGGCGCATCAGACGCACCTGATGGTGACTACAGCCTCGCGATGCTGGCCGACGATGTCGTCGCAGTGATGGACGCTGCGGGGGTACAGACCGCGGCCGTTGCCGGCGTGTCGCTCGGCGGAATGATCGCAATGGAACTGGCACTGGCGTACCCGACGCGAATTACCGCGCTCGCGCTCGTCTGCACGTCGGCGACGATGGACGCTGGCGCATGGCGTGACCGGATTGAGCTCGTACGCGCAGAGGGTACGGCAGCAATAGCCGATATGGCCATGGGCCGGTTCCTGTCGCCGCGCTTCGTGGCGATGCACGGTGGCGCGGCCGAAAGCGTGCGGCAGGGGCTGATCGCGATGGCCGATGCCGGCTATGCGGGTTGCGGTGCGGCGATCCGCGATATGGCGCTGATCGAGCGGTTGCCGGCGATCGATATGCCGACGCTCGTCGTCGCGGGCGATCGTGATATCTCGACGCCGTTTGCGGGGCATGGCGAACGCATCGTGGCAGCGGTTCCCGACGCAAGGGTGGTGCATCTCGACGCCGCACATCTCGCACCAATTGAGACACCCGCTGTGCTTGCAGTAACGCTTCGCGATTTCCTGAAACCGGCCGATACCCACGGTGCCGCAAACACATTGTTCGAGGCGGGGCTGCTCAACCGGCGCCGGGTACTCGGCGATGCGTGGGTCGACGCGTCGCTGGCCGGGCGGACTGACTTCACCGCCGATTTCCAGGCGATGATCACCCGGATCGCCTGGAATGAAATTTGGGGCCGGCCGGGCCTCGATGACCGGAGCCGTAGGTTCATCGTGCTCGCGATCACCATAGCACTCGGTCGTTGGGAGGAGTTCGCGCTTCACGTTCGCACCGGATTGATGCGTGACGGCTTCACCCGTGAGGAACTCAAGGAAGTGCTGATGCAATCGGCCATCTATGCGGGCGTCCCCGCGGCAAATACCGCCTTCGCCGAAGCGGGCAAGATCATTGCCGAGCTCGATTCTGACAGTTGAAATTTGAAGGACACGACGCTCGGCTGGCGGTTCGTCAACCGGCCTTGACGACGGCGCGGCCACGATGAAATAGGGGCGCAGAGCTCTGGCGCGGCGATGAACGAATGGCCAAAATTGGGAATGGGGACGGGCGCTTTGAATGACCGGTTATGGGTCATCTGGAAGCTCTCGCGAGGAGGCGCACGCCGCCGAGAACGGCCCCGTAAGGTAAGACGACGAAATCGCCCCTCGGCAGGCGTCTGGACCCGTCCGTCCGGCAGGATTCCCGCCGACGCCTCTCCGTCCCTTCAGGCTGTGTCGTCGGGCAACTTGGCCACGCGTGCGATCGACGTGGCAAGGCATGCATTTGTCGCGGCGAGGATCTGGTAGAATACGTGGCGGCCAACATCGCCCGGCAGTGTCTGCTCATTGGGAAGACGATGGTGACAGAGCAGCTTGCGCCGTCACCATCGCCCCGAGCCTGGTAACGGTCGTCAGTCGGACGTCGGCGTCGACGCTGCCAGCGCCGGATATTTGATGCCGAGCTGATCGAGATAGGTCGGGTGTTTGGCCGGATCGTAGTAGAACTTCTTCATCGCCGGCCGCATCCGTTCCATGATTTCCGTGTTCAAGTGAATGGCCGGCGGATCGTTGGCGGTGACGACCGGGTCGTATTTCTGGTCCTTGAACTGCACGGTCTGCTGGAACGCCTTGGCGTCGGTCACGAGCTGCGGCGTCGTCATGATGTCGAGCACGGTCATCGACACCGCCTTGGCGCCCGCCACCGCGCCCTTGTGCGCGATCGGCGTGGCCATCGCGATCGCCGACAGCACGTTGTGGCCGATCATGCTGGGGATGTTGGAGGGATAGCGCACGGTGATCGTCGGCACGGTCCACATGATGTCGCCGATATCGTCCGATCCGCCGCCGAGCGAGCGTTCGCGGTTGGCCGGCGTCGACAGTTCGGCGACCGTGGTGGGCAGCGGCTTGACGGTTCGCTTGTTGGTCTGCTGCACCGTCCTGGCGAAGGCCTGGTCGTCGGCGCTCCAGCTCGGCATGCCGACCGCGCTGATATTGGCATAGGCGGCTTCCGCCAGCGGCTTGTTGCCGTAATTGGGCGCGGCATAGCCGAGCAGCTTGTGTTCGACGGTGGTGCCGGTCGCCCTGGCGGCCGCATCGGCGATCTCGTTGCCCGTCGTGTAGAGATCGCGGACGCTGCCGAAATCCAGGTCGCGGAAATAATACCAGACGCTGGCGAGGTCGGGGACGATGTTGGGCTGCCCGCCGCCATTGGTGATGACGTAGTGCGAGCGCTGCGTGACGGGCAGGTGCTCGCGGCGCATGTTCCAGGCGACGTCCATCACCTCGACCCCGTCGAGTGCACTGCGCCCCTCCCACGGCATCCCCGCCGCGTGCGCGGTCTTGCCGTGGAAGGTATATTCGGCAGACACCAGCGCGTTGTTGCCGCTATTGCCCCAGCCGGTGCTGAAATCGCTGCTAACATGCGCGAAGATCGACATGTCCACGCCCTTGAACAGGCCTTCGCGGACATACCACGCCTTGGTCGCGAGCAGTTCCTCGGCGACCCCGGGCCACAGCATCAGCCGGCCGGGGATCCTGTTCTTCACCATCACGTCCTTTGCCGCGATCGCGGCGGCGATCATCATCGGCATGCCCGAATTATGCCCTTCGCCATGGCCCGGTGCGCCCGCAATCATCGGCTTGAGCGTCGGCGAGCCGGGATATTGCGACAGGCCGAGCAGTCCGTCGACGTCGCTGCCGAGCGCGACCAGCGGTCCGCCGGTGCCCCAGGTCGCGGTCCAGGCGGTCGGGATGCCCGCGACGCCCCGGGTGATGGTGAAGCCTTCCTTCTTCAGGATGCCGGTCAGATAGTCCATCGTCTGGAATTCCTGGAAGCCCGGTTCGGCGAAGCTGAAGAGGGAATCGACCATCTGCTGGATCAGCTTGGCATGCGCCTCGACATCGGTGACCGCCTGTTTCTTCAAGGCGTCGCGATCGATGCCTGTTGCGGCGGTGGACGCCTGGATCGGGGCGGGTTCGGCGGCAGCGGCGGTGCTGCACAGGCCGGCGGCGATCAGCGCGGCGAGCATTGGGCGGGTATCGGCCATGTCTTTATCTCCTGAACGGTGATGTCGTAGGGGTGGGAGAGGGCGCCTGCCCTCAGAGGCCGATCCGCACGCCCATCCGGAACACGCGCCCGAGCACGTCGTAGAGCGCGCGGTTCGTCTGCGGATAGGCGGGGGTGTTGTTGCCGGTCGGCCCGTTGGCGACGAGCACCGGATCGCTGTTCAGCACGTTGCGGATCGACAGGAAGAGCTGTGCCTTCGCGCCGCCGGTCTCGAACGCGTAGCTTGCGTTGACGTCGTAGAAGAACTGGCCGTCGATCCGGTTCATGTTGACCGTGCGGTAATCGGCGGTCGAGAGCGGGCAGTCGGTGGAGCAGACGACGTAGTTGTTGTTGTAGACCCCGCCGCTGACGCCGCGGGCGATGCCCTGGACGCTGAACCCGGAATCGAGATCATAGCCGGCGGTAAAACGATAGGTCCAGTCGGGCAGGCCACCGGTATTCTGGCCGGCCAGATCGGTGGTCGCGGTCACGCCGTTATTGCTGGTCATCTCGAACGCGTAGCTGGCCAGCGCGCGCAGCGTCATCGTGCCGGGACCGACCTGCCGACGATAGCTCGACTCGATATCGAAGCCGCGCGTCTTCACGCTGACGAAGTTGGTCGGCTTCACCTCGATGCTCGTCACCGGCAGCCCCAGAGCGGTCGCGCCGCGCCCCCCGGTCGTGGAGATGAACGAGCACGCATCGGCAATGCCCTGCTGATAGCATTGGTCGACGATCGTCTGCGCGAGCAGCGAGTCGATCGCCCCGTCGAGCTTGATGTCGTAATAATCCACCGAGGCGGCAAAGCCCGGCAGGAAGGTCGGCGTCAGCACCACGCCTGCGCCATAGGTCTTGGCGATTTCGGGGCGCAGGTCCGGATTGCCGACGGTGGATTCGTTGAACTGGTTGGCCGCGATGCTGCCGTTGACCTGCGGCACGTTGACGGTGTTGGTGCGACCCGTGCCGGGCGCGAACAGCTCGCTGAGATTGGGCGCACGGATATCGCGCGAGATCGTGCCGCGCAGCTTGATGTCCGGGATGACCTGCCAGGTCAGGCCGGTCTTCCACGTCTCGACGGTGCCCGAGGTCGAATAGTCGGTGAAGCGGAACGCGCCGTTGAAATCCATGCCCTTGAAGATCGGGACGACCGATTCGAGATAGGCTTCCTTGACGGTGTACCGGCCCTTGGTCGGAAGGTAGTTGCCGTAGATCCAGGTGCCGGTGGTGACGCCGTTGGCGACGTTTGGCTGGTAGAGCTGGTCGACCGATCCGGTGACCGATTCCTTGCGGGACTCCGCGCCGAACGCCACCGAGATCGGGCCTGCCCACAGGTCGACCAGGCTGTTGGTCGAAAAGTTGATCGCCGCGACTTCCTGCTTCAATTCCTGTTTCCGCAGCGGCTGGCGGCCATTGTAGAGGACATAGGCGATCGCTTCGGGCGAGGCGCCGTTGGTGCCGAGCCGGTTGAGCGGCGCGCAGGACGGGTCGTTATTGCCCGCATTCGCATCGACGTTGATCCGGCACACGATTGTGCCGGGAGCGTATCCGCCGCTGTTGCCCGCTACGGCAACGACCGCGTCGGTCGCCGCCGCCATCCGCGAGACATTCCAGGCGTTGGTCAAACGCTCGTTCGTCTTCGTCTTGCCCAGCTGGTAATAGCCGCCCCATTTCCAGTCGATCGTGCCGGTCGAGAAGGC
This sequence comes from Sphingomonas sp. FUKUSWIS1, assembly GCF_000733135.1. NCBI lineage: Bacteria > Pseudomonadati > Pseudomonadota > Alphaproteobacteria > Sphingomonadales > Sphingomonadaceae > Sphingomonas > Sphingomonas sp. FUKUSWIS1. Next base: position 14,534 of record NZ_JPJC01000250.1, on the reverse strand, counting down.
CCCGTCGGCGCCGGCGACGTAGCGGAATACCTGCCGCTCGTTGTCGCTGCCCTGCGGCGGCAGGAAGATGTTGCTGGTGCCGATCTGGATCGAGCTGAGGTTGTTCGCCGCCATCGCCGCGCGCGTCGCATCGGGCAGATAGGCGTTGTCGCGCTGGATCGTCACGCCGGTGGTCGGCGTCTGCTGATAATAGCTCTGGCCGCGATAGTTGCTGTACGAGAACTGGCCGTAGAGTTCGACCAGCGGCGAGACCTCGTAGCTCAGCCGGCCGAACACGCTGCTGCGCTTTTCCTCGGGCTGCAACGTCGCGCTGCTGCGATGGCCGGCGGTGGTGATGTCGGTGTCGCCGCCGACCATCCACTGGCCGCTGGTGGCGCCGAAGTTCAGCTGGTTGACGCTCGCCTTGCCAGTCGCGGGATCAACCGAGCCGAAATAGGTGCCGCGCAACGGGCCGGTGCTGACGAGGCCGCCCGGCGTGAACTGGCCCGTGCCGATCCCCGATGCGATCAGGAATTCATTGACGCAGGGCGTGTTCAGCGACGCGGCGTCGGTGCACCGTGCCGCGGAATAGGCGGGGTTGTTCGCCAGAAAATAGCCGCTGTCGTTCCAGTCGCGGTCGATCGTCTGGATGCCCTTTTGCGAGAAATGCTCGCCCGACACGATCAGATGGCCGCGCCCTTCCGCGAACGCCTTGCCGCCGGTCGCCGTCACCTTGTGGTTCGGCGCGTCGCCATAGGTGGAGACGCCGTGCTCATACTCCATCTTGAAACCGGTATAGTCGCGGTCGAGGATGAAGTTGATGACACCCGACACCGCGTCCGAGCCATAAGCGGACGAGGCGCCGCCGGTCACGACCTCGACCCGCTCGATCAGCGCCTGGGGAAAGGTGTTGACGTCGACCTGGCCGGTGGTGGTCGAGGCGACCGAGCGCTGGCCGTCGAAGAGCACCAGCGTGCGGTTCGCGCCGAGGTTGCGCAGGTTGACCGAGTTGATGCCGGCGGCACCGTTGCTGAGAGAGCCGTTGCTGCTGGCCGAGGTGCCGCTGCCGCGCACGGCGGGCAGCGTATTGACGAAATCGGAGATGTTGGCGGGCGCTTCCGCCTTGAGTTCCTTGGCGGTGATGACGCTGACGGGGGTGGGGGCGCTATAGCCGTCGCGTTCGATCCGCGATCCCGTGACGACGATCGTGTCGTCCCCGGGCACGACGTCGCCGGTGACGGGATCGGTCGCGAGTTCGGGCTTGCCGCCCGGGACGTTCGTCGTCTCCTGATCCGTCGGGGAGGATTTGGCCGGGCCACGTTCGGTCTGGAGCGCCGTATCGGGCGGGCCCGCAACCGTCCGGGCGGACGCAGTCTGCGTGGCGAGACACAGCGCCAGCACGCCCACGCTGACGAGGCTGGCCGATTTCAAACGCTTGGTCGGCCGGGCGCGCATCGAGAAGGCGCCGGCGTCGGCGCCATACAGAACAGTCATGGAGAGCCCCCTTCAGGTGATCGGGTGCCGTCCAGATATCCCCTCGTTTATGTTTTCGCTGGTTCCTGCCTGTTGGACTCGATGGCCGGGTATCCCGGTCCTGTTCCGACCCGGAGACTATCAGATGCCGCCTGCCGCTTCCTCGCAATATGGAGATGAAATCTATGTTACTTTTGCGGAATCGGCGACGTTTTGAGCAATCATTGATGTTTTGCGGCGTGCCGGATATTATTAAGTTGTGATTTCGGCGCGTTGAACGTCACCTTTGATCGTTGACCGCCGCCGGCGCGACCGAGCGCTGCGCGACCTCGCGCATCAGGAAGCTGCTGCGGATCCGGGCGACATGCGGCAGCATCGACAGTTCGCGGCGATAGACACGGTCGTAATCCTCGAACGACCGGACATGGACGATCATGATGAAGTCGACCTCGCCCGACACGAAGCTGCAGAACGACATCGACGGACACAGGATCACCGCGGATTCGAATTCGTTCAGCACATGTTCGGCCTGCGAACTGAGCTCGATCGAGACCATCGCGGTAATGCTGAACCCCAGCTTCGCCATGTCGAGCTTCGCGGTGTAGCCCGCGACGACGCCGTTTTCCTCCAGGATCTTGCGACGCCGAGCGGTCGCGGTGCTCGAGAGATGGATGCGCTCGCCCAGCATCACGTCGGATGCGCGGCCATCGCGGATCAGTTCGCGCAGAAGCCGGTAATCGGTAGGATCGACAAGATTGTTTTCGGTTTCGTGCATCATTTACCCCGATTATTGCCGAATTACGTCACCCAAGCTTCGAAAATGCGCAATATCACCGGATACCGCAACCTGGATCATGCTAGTTTGCTGCATGGCAGCAATTGGGGGACGAGGCGATGCGCGGGATCATCTGGGGTACGACGGTCGGGCTGGTGGCCGCAGCGAGCGGGGGCGGACCCGTTGCAGCGCAGCAGGTCGCGCGGGCGGCGACGCAGGCGGCGCTGCTGCCGGTCAGGGCGTTGCCGGCCGAGGGACGTATCCTCGTCACGCTGCCCGCCGCCGATGCGGACGGAGCGTCGGGACGGTTCCTCTACGCGACCTCGCTCCGGACGGGTATCGGCTCGGCCAATCTGCGGCTCGACCGCGGGATGCTGGGGCCCGAACACATCGTCGCGTTCCGGCGGATCGGCAAGAAGGTCGCGGTGACGTTCGAAAACCACCAGTTTCGCGCGACCGGTGATGCCGGCGTCGCGACGGGCGGGCGCACCAGCTTTCCGACGAGCATCATGGCGATGCTCGACATCGTCGCGACCGAAGCCGATGGCGGCGTGACGGTCGACATCGCCCCGTTCCTGACGCGCGACACGGTGGGGATCGCCGAGTCGCTGAACGCGAGCTGGGCGATGGCCGGCGCGGGCGGCGGATCGGCGGCGGGCAAGGGGTTCCGCCTGGTCGATGCGCTCAGCGTCGCGGATGCCGGCTCGGTCAAGGTCTTCCCCGACAATATCGAGGTCGATGCGCTCCAGACCTATCAGACCGACACGCCGGGCCGCGAGGTGGAGCGGATCGCGGCGGAGCCACGGCAGATCGGCTTCACCGTCCACCACAGCTTCGTCCGGCTGCCTGCGCCCGGCTTCGTCTCGCGCAAGTTCGACATCCGGTCGGCGGCGGGGGGCAATCAATATTACGACTATGGGACGCCGCTGGGCGAGGATGTCGTCCAGCAGTTCGCCAACCGCTTCCGGCTGGAAAAGGTCGATCCGGCCGCCGCCCGCTCCCGCGTCAAGAAGCCGATCATCTTCTACATCGACCGCGCCGCGCCCGAGCCGATCCGCACCGCATTGCTGGAAGGGGTCAATTACTGGGCGACCGCGTTCGACAAGGCCGGGCTGATCGACGCGTTCCGTGCGGAGATCCTGCCCGCCGGCGCCGATCCGCTCGACGTGCGGTACAGCATGGTCAACTGGTCGAACCGGCTGACGCGCGGCTGGTCCTATGGCGGCGGCATCGTCGATCCGCGGACCGGCGAGATCATCAAGGGCAATGTCGTGATCGGCGCGCTGCGCGTGCGGCAGGACATGGCGATCTTCGAGGGGCTGGTCGGCGCCGCGCAGACCAACAGCGGCAGCGGCAATGATCCGGTCAGGGCGTCGCTCGACAGAATCCGCCAGCTCGGCGCGCATGAGGTCGGTCATGCGATCGGCTTCATGCACAATTTCGCGGGCAGCACGCAGGACCGGACGACGGTGATGGATTATCCCGGACCACGCATCAAGCTGACCGATGGCCGGATCGACCTGTCGGACGCCTATGCGAAGGGCGGGGGGGTGTGGGACGACTTCACCGTCGACTGGCTGTATGCCGATGCCGCGCCCGGTACCGATCCGGACGTGGCCGCGCGGGCCAAGGCGCTCGCGATCCAGGCGAAGGGCGTCCGCTTCATCACCGACATCGACGGCCGCGCGTCCGATACGCCGAGCCCCTGGGGCAGCATGTGGGATGACGGCCCCGATCCGGTCGCCTCGCTCAACCACATGATGGCGGTGCGCCGCATCGCGATTGCGCAGTTCGGGCCCGGCGTGTTGCGCAGTGGCGAGGCTCTGTCCGATCTGCGGCGCAAGTTCGTGCCGGTATGGCTGCTGCATCGCTATGATATCGATGCGGTGGGCAAGCTGGTCGGCGGCATCGACTATGCCTATGCGGTCGCGGGCGACAATCATCCGGCCGCCGCGCCGGTTGCCGCCGCCACGCAGGACGCGGCGATCGCCGCCTTGCTGGCGACGCTTTCGCCGGATGTGCTGACCGTGCCCGCGACGCTGGTGATGCCGCTGTCGTCGCCGATGAACGGCCGCAGCGACGTGCAGTTCGATCAGGAGGTGTTCCGCAATGCCGGCGCCGCCGCGTTCGACCCGCTGGTCGCGGCCGATGTCGCCGCGCAGGTGACGCTGGACTCGCTGCTGGCGCCGGCGCGGCTGGCGCGGGTGTACGAACAGCATCGTCGCGACCCGGGAATGCCCGGCGTCGACGCGCTGCTCGACCGGCTGATCGCCGCCACGGTCGCGGCACGGCGCGACGCGGTCGGCCGCCGGATCGCCTATCGCACGATCATGACGCTGGCCGCCACGGCGCGCGACGATGCGACGTCGCCCGACGTCGCGGCGCTGCTTGGCGATCGGCTGCGCGGGATCGCGACGCGACTGGCCAAGGCCGGCAGCGACGAGGATGGCGCCTGGAGCCGCCACGTCGCGCTGCTCCTGACCGACGAGGACCGACTGACGCGCGAACTCGACAAGCGGCGCGCGGTGCCGACCATTCCGCCGGGCATGCCGATCGGGGGCGATACGGGCTGGTTCGACGATTGAGCGATCCGATCACGTCGGATCGAGATGAACGAATGTCGGAAGTCGGGAGGTGGAACGAACGCTTTGGACGACCGCTTGTGGGTCTGGCCGGAAGCATGGGCCGGTACTTCCGCCCCGTAGCTGATGTTCTCAGCTAAGCTCCCCTGGCGGCTCGAACCTCCATTTGGCAGCAAGCATCGCCTGCAAGAGATCGACGTAGCTCCAACCGTCGGCACGGGCGGCGATCGCCGAGAGGCAATCCTGATCTTCGCGGCCCGGGCGGCCCGGCCCCGTCATGTTGGGCTTCATGTTGAGGTCGAACAATTTGAACAGACCATGACGATCGGCGCGGCAATCGATCCGGATCGATTGCCGCGCGTCGACCAGCGCGGCTGCCGAGACGCAACTGTCGATCATCGCCACGATCGCGGGATCGCGCAGCCGCCCGGGGCTGATTGCGATGCTGTTGGCGGTGACCGGAACGTCGCCATTATAAGGGGCTACTCCGCCGCGCTGATCGAAGCGGTACACGGGCGGCAGGGCCCAGTGCGTCGGTGCGCGCGAACCATCCGGGCGCGGGGACGCGGGCGGCATGAGGGTGACGGTCATCTCGTCACCATCGAGAAATTCTTCCACCATCAGCATGTCGCCGAAGGTGGCGGCTGCGATCAACGCAGTCGCGGCATCGCGCAGGGCACCGAGGCTCTCCACCAGGGTTACGCCCTGACTACCACGGCCGCGCACCGGCTTGACGATCATCGGAAAGGACATGCCGCGGGTAGTGCACGCGTCCTCGACATCGGCCAGTGCGCAGACATTCTCCTTCGCCGTGCCGGACAGCAGAAACGATCGTGCTACCGGCAGGCCAGCCTTGGCAAGAAGGTGGTTGGTCTCGAACTTGTCGTCGAACGCCTGCATCGCCGCAGGAAGCTGCCCGACGATGTCGAAGTCGACCATCGCCGTCTCGAGCGGATGTCCTTCGAACAAGACCGTGTTCGCCCACAGGACCGATGCGCCGGCCGCGCCTGCGCTACGGATGCCCTCGGCCGTGTCCGGGAATACCCAGTCGAGTGCCTTTGAAGGGTCTGGCGCGGAGGCGGGTGTGACAACATCCACCCCAGCCGTCCGCAAGGCGAAAGCAATGTCGGCGCCGCCATCTGAATATCCGCCCGGCTTCGCGTCCTTTCGCAGTCCGTCGATCAGCGGTGGTGGAAGCGCTTGGTAGAGAAGGGCGACCGGTGCTGTTTTCATGAATAATCTCCTGCGCACCGCGCATTAGCCCGGAGCGGCGCGCGCGTGAAAGGGGCACCGAATGCGGTCATGCGGCAGTGATACCTCATGCATCGGCTTGACCCTGACCGTCGCGCCATTTGCGCTGGGGTGCCCTGATGGATCGGACCGGCTAACACCCGGCAATCCGCTCGACGATGGTCCTGATCGCATCGCGCTCTAGGGGGGCGCGGTCGATCGAATTGTGGATGCCGATACCCTCGATCAGCGCGTCAAGCGCGCGCGCCGTTAGCGGGTCGAAGAAGCGGCCCAGGGCGCCTCGGCTGCTGTCCATCCAATGTTGCATGACCGCGCTGACCGGTGGGTGCCGGGCCGCGAAGGCGTAGAGTTCGTAGCTCAACAACAACGTGCGCGGTTCCGCCCAGACCTGGTTCGCGATGATGTCGATGACTGCCGTACACGCCTCTGCGCGGTCCGTCGCGGACTCCAGGCGCGCGCGGAACGCCGCAGAGGATTCCGCCGCCAGTTGCAGGAAGGCGGCCGCGAGCAGGTCCTCCAGCGTCGCAAAATAATAGGTGACCGAGCCGAGCGGCACCTGCGCCGCCTCGGCGATGCGGCGATGAGTCGTTGCCGCGGTTCCAAGATCGGCAATGACTCCTAGCGTCGCATCGACGATGCGCTGCCGCCGTGTCGGATCGTTGCGCCGGGACTCTTGGGTCATCGCCTCTTTACCTCGATCTCGGCATGTGTACATATGTACATAATATTGAGGGTGATTGGAAGGCAGCGGCTATGACGGAGGATCGGGTGAGCAGGCGAGCGGTAATCGGTGGTGCCGCAGCGCTTGCGATCGCGGGAAATGCCGGCGTCGCGACCGCGCAGGGCTCGGCAATCTCGGCGCTTGGGCGCCGTGACGGTCGCTGGCTGAATGCGCCCAAGGCCTGGAAGGCCGCACCCGGCGGAGACCTGACGCTCGTCACCGACAAGGGCAGCGATTTCTGGCGCGAGACGCATTACGGCTTCACCCGTGACAGCGGTCATTTCCTCGGCTTCACCGCGCCTGCCGCGTTCACCGCCCAACTGCGCATTCGCGGCCAGTATCAGAAACTCTACGATCAGGCCGGCATCATGGTGCGGGTCGACGAACGGCGCTGGGTCAAGGCGGGGATTGAATTGTCCGACGGGCGCGCCATGATGAGCAGCGTGCTGACCGATGGCAAGTCCGACTGGGCGACCGGCCCCTATGAGCATGACGCGCAGGATTTCTGGATGCGCGCGACGGTCGCCAAGGGCGTCCTGCGGTTACAGGTCTCAGCGGACGGCAAGACGTGGCCTTTGGTCAGACTGGCACCCTTTCCGATCGCCCCCGCCTATCAGGTTGGACCGATGGCCTGCACGCCGGAACGTGCCGGACTGGAAGTGCATTTCTCGGACCTGAGCATTACAGCCCCGTTGGGCAAGGACCTCCACGACCTGAGTTGATCGCGCGCCGCTGGGTGGCTCGACCGCTATAATCGCGCATCGACAGCGATCGTGATCGCGAAAAAGGCCTGCCCGCCTGAACGGTGCGTGACAACCATCGGTGCCGGTGACGCCTCGGTCCTCCCGTGGCCATCGCCGATCCAACAGTCGCGGGCGCAATAGTGAAGTACAGACTTGACCAAAGAGCTCCTGAAATTTAGTGAAGTCAAAGCTTCACTGAGGAGCAAGTCGATGACCATCACACACGATACCTTCGAAATCCGCAAAACCTGCGATGCCGCTCCGCCCGCGATTTTTGGCGCCTTCGCTTTTCAGGACCGCAAGAGCAGGTGGTACGCCGCCAGTCCCGGACACGAGCCGCTCTCCTATAGCTTCGACTTTCGTCCGGGCGGTGAGGAGAAGCTCACCGCCAGGATGCTGCCAGGCACTCCGATCGCGGGAAGGGAGCTGTGCTGGACCTCAACCTATGCTGAGATCGTCGATAACGCGCGGATCGTGTTCTTCCAAACGCTCGACGTCGATCAGGCCCGCGTGTCTGCTGCCGTGGTCACCGTGGAAATTTCGCCGCTCGACGACAAGAGCGAGGTCTTGCTGACGCACCAGGCGGTCTATTTCGAAGGCGCCGACGGCCCGGCAATGCGCCGGATGGGGTGGGACTTCCTGCTCGACACGATGGCTTCGGAACTGCAGCCCGCATGATGCAGCCTGCCGTAGAGTCTGTCCGCTCGTCGAGGGTCGACCTTCTGTTTCATGCGCTCGGTGACGCCAATCGCCGTCGCATGGTGAGTCATCTTGCGGAGCGGCCCGCGAGCGTTTCGGAACTCGCTGCGGTACTGGCGATCAGCAAGACGGCAATAGGCCAGCACCTTGCCGTGCTTGAGGAAGCCAAGCTCGCCCGCTCGACCAAGCTTGGACGGGTGCGCACCTGTCAATTCGATCCTGCCGGGCTCGCGCCGTTGCAGGATTGGATCGACTATCACCGTCAGGAATGGAACGCGCGGCTGAACCGCCTTGATGATTTGATCAGCGGCATCGTTTCCAACGAAGACTGCGCCTGAACGTCGGCTTCTGCATAGAGCTGTCGTTCGGGTTATCACTGCAATCGGCGGGAATGTCCCCAACCAAGCCGCTCGGATCGGGCTTTTGCGATATGAACGAGCGGCCGAAGTTGAGAAGCCGAAACGAGCCCGCGAACGTCCGCAACGGGTCGTCGTGGCCTCTAAGTAGCCCAACAGTTTTCTCCTCCGTCGTCATGCGCTGCCGATCCCTTGGACATCCAAGGGCCAGCCTTCAGCGCATTTGAAACGCTGAGTGTCGACCCTGCCTAGTTGGCCACCACATCCGGCCCGAGCCACGCGGCGCGAAACGCGAGTTGTTGGGCGGTTGGTTTAACCCCTGCGGTTTCGTAGCGGACCACCTCAACGGTGGGGTCGGCGAGGAACGTCAGCGTGGCGCGGCGGTCGAGGCCGCGTTGGCGGTAGGTGATGTCGGCGGTCTGGCCGGGTTTGTAACGGCCAAGCGCCGCTGCCGCGTCAGCATCGCTGGTGATCACCGTCCCGCCTAGGCTGACGATCTGGTCGCCGTTGTCGAGGCCGGCGCGGTAGAGCGGAGTATCGGGGGCGGGCGCGCCGTCGATGCGAACGTCGTTGCCGGTAGTCTTGAGGCGGACGTTGCCGAGCCACGCGGCGGTCGGGTTGGCGGGACGGAGCTTCAGACCCGCCTGGTCGAGCAGGGGGGCATAGTCGGGGAGCGCCTCGGCATCGACCGAGGTCCTGAAGAAGGCGTCCGCGAAGGCGGGATCCTTGGTAACCTCGCCCAGCGCGCGCGACAGGTCGGCGCGGGTATAGGGGCGCTCGGGCTTGCCGAAGGTCTGCCACAGGTGGCGCATAAACGTGTCGAGCGTGATGCCCGGGTAACGCTGGCGCAATGTCAGGTCGAGGGCGAGCGCGAGGCCGGCGCCATAGGTGTAATAAGACACGAAGATGTTGGGGTTCGTCGCGTCGATCGACTTTGCCGCATCGACGAACGGCGCCCGCAGGCTCATTTCCTGCGGACCGCCGTAACGGCGGGCGGTGCCAGTGGTTAGCGCGTTGACGGTAGAGCCGACCCCGCGCAGGTACGCGTCGACCGCGGATTCGCCCGCTCGGCGGATTATCAGCGGCCCGTAATATTGGGTGAACCCTTCCGCAAGCCAGAGCGACGGGGTCGGGTTGGCGCGGGTGAAGTCGAACGGTTCGAGCTCGGCAGGGCGGATGCGCTCGACGTTCCAGCTGTGGAAGAATTCGTGGCTGAGTGTGTCGATCTGCGCAAAATTCGCCGCGGTGAACGAACGCGGCTGCGATATGATCGTCGAGTTGCGATGCTCCATGCCGTCGCCGCTGATCTGCGGCACATAGTCGGCGATGAAGGTGTAGGTGCCGAAGTCGTAGGCGGGGTGTTCGCCCCACATCGCTATGTGCTGCGCGACGACCTTTTTGGCGGTCGCGGCGAAGCGATCGAGGTCGGCGGGCGAGCCGTCGTGATGGACCGCGAGCCGGATCGTGGCGCGCGTCGATCCCTCTCCGACCTGCCATTCGCGCAAATCGAAATTGGACAGCTCGGTTGGGCTGTCCATGAAATATTGGAAGTTGGGCGCGGCAAACGTGTAGGGGTCGCCCGTCGGCTGGAGCTGGGTCGCGACCTTCCACTTGGCGTCGAAGGGCACGAACCGGACGCTGATCGGGCGCGCGTCCTGCCCGACCGCCCACAAAAAGGTCGCGGGCATATTGAGATGCGCGTGGGTTGCGTCGATCTGCGCATATGTGCCGTCTCCGTGATCGCCGAACAGCGTGTAGGTGACGCTTACCGTCCCGTCGTGCCCGGGAATCGTCCAGCCATAGGGGTCGGTCCGCGTCATCGCAAGCGCGCGACCGCGGCCATCCTTGGCGGCGAGCGAATAGACGTTCTTGGCGAATTCGTGGATCGCGTAGCGGCCGGGCGAGGAGCGCGACATCTGGACGCGCAAGGGGGCCGGTCCGAGGTCGCGCCAGGTGACGGTCACCTGTGCCTCATGATGGACCGCGTTGGGGAAAGCGATCTCGTACCGGGTCGCCGCTGGCGCCTTGGTCTGTGCAATCGCGGGGCCGGCGAGCAACGCCAGCGTGGCGGTGCAGGTCGCAAAAATCGTCTTCATGGATGGTCCCCCGAATCGTCTATCGGCACCTAGGATCGATCGACATTCACCTTGTCAATGCTCCCGCCAGCCGAGGAGGAACGGCAGGAAAGACCTAAAGCCGAGATTATCGCGTAGTCGTGTGACGGATATGAACGAGCGTCCGGAGTTGCGAGACGCTGAAAGCCGTCGGAACGGCCGGTCTTGGAGGCGAATCTGATTTTGGAGCAAATTGGAGCAAGAGCCCGAATTTTGGTTGGTTAGATCAAGGCGTTAGGCTGGTTTCTTGAGTATAGTTATGCAGAAACAGATCAGATCCGGCCAAGGCGGCAGGCGTCGGATACACACGCATCGTTAAGCCTGCGCAGTAGCGCAAGCGAACATGGCGCTCTCATTCAAGCCGAGAGCTACGCCATATCACGCCGGTTCTCCCGAGTCCGAACATGGCCACGTGACAGGGCTGCTGCATCGCTCACACCGGCGAGCGTCAACGTGCGCTCGAACTCTTCTGTCAACAACGTCAGAGCGCGATCGACGCCTGCTTCTCCGCCGGCTGCGAGGCCGTACAGATAGGGGCGCCCGATCGAACAGGCGGTTGCCCCGAGCGCCAACGCCTTCGCCACGTCCGAGCCGCGTCGGATGCCGCCGTCGCAGATGACGTCCGGCCCACCGCCAACCGCGTCGCGTACCGCTGCGATCTGGTCGATCGGGGCGGGCGCTCCATCGAGCTGGCGTCCGCCGTGGTTCGATACCATCACGCCGGTCGCGCCCGACGCGATCGAACGTCGCGCGTCCTCGAGTGTCATCACGCCCTTGATCGCGAGCGGCCCGTTCCACTCGCGTGCGAGCCATTCGACGTCGCGCCAACCGACCGACCGATCGAACTGGCCGCCGATATAATCGAACAGGCTCATCGGCCCCGACGCGAGCGCGTCGATCCTGTGGCTCACGTTCGCAAGATCGAACTTGGACCCTGTCAGCGCGGGCAGCGACCATGACGGATGCCGCGCGAAACTCAGTAACGACTTCAGCGTCAGCTTGGGCGGCAGGGACAGTCCGCTACGTCTGTCTCGCTCGCGGTTGCCGGCGACCGGCGTGTCGACGGTCAGCGCCAGCCCGTGAAAGCCTGCATCCCGGCAACGCGCGACGAACTCTGCGGTCAGACCGCGGTCCTTGAAGATATAGATCTGGAAAACCTTCGGTCCGGCAAATGCCTGGGCAAGGTCTTCCAGCCGCGTCGTTCCCATCGTCGACAGACTGTACACTATGCCGTGACGCGCAGCAGCCCTAGCGACGGCCAGTTCGGCATGGCCGTGGAACATCCGGGTGAGCCCCGTCGGCGCCAGCATCAGTGGCCAGCGCGATGGTTGTCCGAACAGCGTCGTGCCGGTCCGGACTGCAGAGACGTCGTTCAGTATGTCCGGCACCAGCTCGTAGTTTGAAAATGCGGTGACGTTTCGGCGCAGCGACACTTCGTCGTCGGCGCCACCGTCGATATAGTCGAAGATCGGTCGTGGCAGCCGTTTGCGTGCCATGAGGCGCAGGTCAGCAACATTGTTCGCCCGGTGAAGCTGCCTCATGGCCGTGCCCGCGTCTTGATCGCAAACAGTTGCGCACCCTGATTCACCATCACTCTCCCACGTCTTGACCCCTCCCCGATGTCCGGGATGGCAAGCACGGCGAGCAGACGTATTCCCGACGCGTCGTCCCCGTGATCCGGATATCAGGAGAGCTGTCGCAGTCTGCGCGCATTCGGGGCAGGCGACGAAACCAATTACTGTGCAAGACCGCTGCATGACTATGCGCACCGAAGGCATTTGGAGCGTACGGCCCTGTTCTAGGGTATCACCGCGAAGCGTCGACTACAGGCAGGGAAACGAGCGCGTGGGGATATATCATCGGATGGTCGGCAGGGTAGCAAGGCTGGTCTGGCGGATCAGCCGGCCGCGCACGATCGGTGTCCGCGCTGTGTTGCTGGATCTGGACGAGAGGGTCGCGTTGGTGCGGCATACCTATGTCGATCAATGGTATCTTCCGGGCGGCGGCGTGAAAAAGGGCGAAAGTATCGCCGCCGCGCTTGTGCGGGAGCTTGCCGAGGAAGTGGCGATTGCCGACCCGGTGATCGAGCGGGTGCTGGGCGTCTATCACAGTCGCCGAGAGAGCAAGGACGACCATATCGTGATCTTTATCGTGCGAACGGCAGCAAGCGGAACCTTGGGTCGTGCTGATCTGCAAGAGATCGAACAGGCTGACTGGTTCCCGGTGGACGACCTTCCTGAGACTACGTCCTCGGCGACCCGACGGCGCATCGCCGAATACCGGCAGGGCGCGACCGGAACGGGGGCCTGGTAATGCGGGCGGCTGCTGGCCCGCCGTACGGCACGATCAAAACAACGATTGGCATAGCCTGAGTTCGAGACGGGCGTCCCGCGGCTGCTACCTTTGCCTCCGACCGCTGCTGCGGATCCGAAGGAGAGAATATCGTGAGCGAACCTATGGTCTCGACCGCCGACGGTATCGTGCAGGGAAACGCTGCGGGCGGTGTTCTGCGGTTCCTCGGCGTGCCTTACGCCGCGGCGCCGGTGGGTGCGAACCGGTTCGCGCCGCCACAACCGGTCACGCCGTGGTCCGGGGTGCGCGACGCGACGGTGGCCGGACCCAACGCGCCGCAGCGGACCAGGGCATTTCCCGGCCTCGATATCGTACCGCTGATCGGCAAAGGCTGGGTGTCGGGCGATGAATATCTGACGGCGAATATCTGGCGCCCCGATGACGACCGGACCGGTTTGCCGGTGATGGTGTTCATCCACGGCGGCGGCTTCGTGATCGGTAGCAAGGATGCGCCCGTGCAGGACGGCGGCACCTTCGCGCGCGACGGCGTGATCTGCGTCGCGATCAACTATCGGATGGGGGTGGACGGCTTCCTGCCGATCCCGGGCGTGCCGACGAACCTTGGCCTGCGCGACATGATCGCGGCGTTGACGTGGGTACAGGACGGCATAACCCAGTTCGGCGGCGATCCGGGCAACGTCACGGTGTTCGGCGAATCCGCCGGCGCGATGGCGATCGCCGACCTGATGGCATCCCCGCTCTCAAGGGGGTTGTTCCGGCGCGCGATCGTTCAGAGCGGCCATGGCGGGATGACGCGCTCGGTGCCGGTGATGCAGCGTCTGGTGAAGAAGCTGGCGAAGATCCTGAAAATCACTCCCGACGTCAGTGGTTTTGGCAGCGTACCGTACGATGCGCTGATCGACGCGGTAGAGGCGGTATCCGCGCCGACCGCACGGATCGATCTGCGCGACGAGGGCGGGCACGAACCGGTGTTCGGAATCAGCCGCTTCGTGCCCGTCCACGGCGACGACGTGCTGCCGCAGCGTCCGCTCGATGCGCTAGCGAACGGTGCGGGCGCGCAAGTCGACCTGCTGATCGGCACCAACGCGGAAGAGATGAACCTGTACCTCGTCCCGACCGGCGTGCGGGACAAGATCGGGCGGTTGCTGGCCACCTATGTCCTCCACAAGTCGCAACCGCATGCCCGCAAGGTATTGAAGGCATATGGTATCGGGGCGAAGGGCAGGAAGTCCGGCCAAGCGCTGACCGACGCGATGAACGACCTCGTCTTTCGCTGGCCCGCACGCAGGTTTGCTGAGGCGCACCAAGGGCGCACGCACATGTACGAGTTCGACTGGCGTTCGCCGATGTTCGGCGGCCAACTCGGTGCGTCGCACGGGATGGAGTTGCCGTTCGTGTTTGACACGCTGGCGACCGCAACCGGCGAGCAGGGCTTGTGCGGACCCAACCCACCGCAAGACCTCGCCAACCGGATTCACGCGCTGTGGATCCGGTTCGCAACGGATGGCAGCCTGCCTTGGGCCGAATT
>NZ_JPJC01000249.1:54913-72249 GCF_000733135.1 Sphingomonas sp. FUKUSWIS1 | reverse complement strand
CGTAAAGGACGGGTCATGTATCTCGAACGACTAAAGCTGACCGGCCGCCGTGCTGTCGTGACGGGTGGCGCGGCGGGAATCGGTCTCGCCTGTGCCGAGGCGTTAGCCGAAATGGGCGCACACGTGACGTTAGCCGACCGCGACGCGGTGGCGATCGCGGCGGGGCGGGCTGCGCTTGCGGACAAGGGCTACGCGGTCGACGGCGATGTGATGGACGTGACGAACGCTGCACAGGTCACCGCCCTGGCCGATCGGCTCGGGGCGATCGACATTCTCGTCAACAATGCCGGCATCGCGCGGAGCGAAACCGCCGCGGAGGACGTCGCCGACGAGCATTGGCTGAATGTGCTCGACGTCAATCTCAACGGCACCTTTTGGTGCGCACGCGCCTTCGGACGGCACATGCTGGCGGCAGGGAAGGGCGCGATCGTTAATGTCGGTTCGATGAGCGGCTTCATCGTCAACCGGCCGCAACCGCAAAGCTATTACAACGCATCCAAAGCCGCGGTGCATCAGCTCACCAAGAGCCTCGCGGCCGAATGGGCGCCGCGAGGTGTGCGCGTGAACGCCGTCGCGCCGACCTATATCAACACCGTCCTCAACAGCTTCGCGGACCGCGAGGGGGAGATGTACAAGCGTTGGATCGACGGTACGCCGCAGGGGCGCTTGGGGGAACCTGAAGAAGTCGCGGCGATCGTCGCCTTCCTTGCCTCGGACGCGGCCAGTCTGATGACCGGCAGCATCGTGCTCGCCGATGGCGGCTATAGCTGCTGGTAGCGTACCGATCGGCGAAGCCCGCGAGCCGGGCGGCACAGTCGATAACCTTTCAGACAGGTCAGCTATCAGATAGCTTGGAGCCTAGAAGTAGCCGGCGATGGATCGGCGCTCTGAGGGGATGAGGATCCAATGCGCTTCAAGACATTGCTCGCCGGAGGATGCGCCGTCGCCGCGCTCGTCACCACGCCGGTATCCGCGCAAGACGCCGCCGATCAGGCAAAGGCGACACCTCCCGCACGCTCCGACGACATCATCGTCACCGCACGTCAGCGCCAGGAATCGTTGAAGGATGTGCCGATCGCGGTGACGGCGATCTCCGGCGACCGACTGAAGGAATTGCAGGTCAATACGGTGAAGGACATCGCGTCCTACACGCCGGGCCTCAACATCAATTCCGACAGCGTCGGCCGCGCATTCGTGTCGATCCGCGGTATCGGTACGACGCTGATCGACACGGTGCAGCCCGGCGTCGGCATTTTCATTGACGGCGTCTATCAGCCGAACACATCATACCTGAACTCTCCGATCGTCGACGTCGCGCGGATCGAGGTTTTGCGCGGGCCGCAGGGGACGCTGTTCGGCAACAACACGCTGGGCGGCGCGATCAACGTCATCACACGCCAGCCGGGTAATGAGTGGGAGGGGCGGTTCGACGCCGCGATCGCCGGTACGGACAACTACGCCTCGGTCTCGGGGTCGGTCAGCGGGCCGATCGTCCGCGACCTGCTCCAGTTCCGGATCGGCGCGTCCTATCACGAGCAGGACGGCTTCATGCGCAACACGCTGACGATCGGCGACATGAACCCGCTGAAGCAGCAGAGCGTCGGTGGCACGCTCCGCTTCACGCCCGCCGACTGGGCGGTGTTCACCGTCAACGGCAATTACGACCGGGCCGCAGGCGGTAGCACGTCGTACATCCATGTCGCCGGGCCGACCGATTACCGGCTCGATGGCGCAACCAACGTGCTGAACCGGGCGGTGATCGATTATTACGGCGCGAACGTGAAAGGCGAGTTCGACGTCGCATCGCTCAAGACCAAGATCACCGCAATCGGGGCGTACAACCAGAAGAACCTCTTCGGGGTCAATGACGGCGATTTCGGTGCGGTCGACCTGCTCCGTACCCGCGGTGGTTCGACCTTGAAGACCAAGACGGCCGAATTGCGCTTCGATACGCAGTGGAGCGATGCGTTTTCGACGCTCATCGGGCTGTATGGCAACCGTTACACGCAGGTGAGTGATCAGCTGACGACGATCGATTTCCGCGCGCTGCTGGGCCCGGCCTTTCCGCTGCCCGCCTCGACCACGCCCTCGTCGACCTATGTCCGCAACGACACGCGCGCGATCTTCGCGACCGCTTTCCTGAAAGTGGGCACGCTCGATCTAGCGGTCGGTGGCCGCTACGATCATCAGAAGCTGGTCGCGAGCCAAGTCAACGGCGTGACGCCCTATACCGCGCCGGTCTATAAGAAGGACCAGTTCCAACCCCGCGTCACGCTGACCCAGCATTGGACGCCGGCGGTGATGAGTTATGCCTCGGTGGCCAAGGGAATCCGCGGCGGTGGCCAGAACGGTCCGGGTACGCGCCCGCAGGACGCGACGTACAAGGGCGATAATGTCTGGACCTATGAGCTGGGCACGAAGTTCGATGCATTCGACCGCCGCCTGACGATCAACGCGGACATATTCTACAACGACTACAAGGACTTCATCGGTCAGAACTCGCTGGCGCCGAGTGCCACGGGCGGCTTCGTCGCGATCAACCTGAACACCGGCACCGTCAAGAGTTACGGCGCCGAACTGGAAGCGCACCTCCGCCTTACCGATCATTGGCGGATCGACGCTGGCGCCTCCTATCTCCATGCCCGCATCACCGACGACAGCCAGTATTTCGCGACCACCGGCGTCCATGTATCGAGCGACCGTGTGATCTTCACGCCCGACTACAACTTCAACTTCAACACCACCTACACCGTCCCGGTCGGCGATAACGCGGTGTTGCTGGACGCGGGGATCTTCGGGAAGGGCAGCCGGATCGGGTCGTCGCTCGACCCCGATGTCGCGCCAAGACTATCGGCCTATGCTATCACCAACGCCTCGCTCGGCTTCCGCTTCTCCAGTGGCCTGACGGTAACCGCGTTCGGCACCAACCTGTTCAATACCAAATTCATCGAAAGCTATATCGACAAATCGGCGTTGGTGCGGGCCGGGCTTGCGCCGCTGGCGTCGAACCTCGCCATCCAGGGCGACCGCCGCCGATACGGCGTGCGCGCGAGCTTCCGGTTCTAGGATGACCATGCACGTCGAACAGATCGAAAGGGCGCCGCTCGATCCGGCGTTCGTCACAGCGCTCCAGCAGCGTTTCGGCACTGCGCTGCACATGAGCGACGCGATGCGGCTCCACCACGGCAGCAGCGAGGCGCATTTCGCCCCGATGCTGCCCGACGCGGTCGTCTTCGCGCGGTCGACCGAGGAAGTGGTGGATCTCGTCAGGCTGTGCGCCGCGGCCAAGGTGCCGATCGTCCCGTTCGGTGCGGGGACCTCGATCGAGGGCAACACGCTGGCGGTGCATGGTGGCGTTTCGGTCGACCTGTCCGAGATGACCCAGATCGTGTCGATCAACGCCGAGGACTTTGATTGTACGGTACAGGCCGGCGTCCGTCGTGAGCAGCTCAACGAGCATATCCGCGACCTGGGGCTGTTCTTCCCGATCGATCCCGGTGCGAATGCAACGATCGGCGGAATGGCTGCGACGCGCGCGAGCGGCACCAATGCGGTGCGCTATGGCACGATGCGCGAGGCCGTGCTGAGCCTGCGCGTGGTGACGCCCGATGGCCGCGAGATCCGTACGAGCCGTCGCGCGCGGAAGTCGGCGGCGGGCTATGATCTGACCCGGCTGTTCGTAGGCTCCGAAGGCACGCTCGGCATCATCACCGAGGTGACGCTGCGGCTGCACGGCATTCCCGAGGCGATCTCGTCCGCGGTGTGCAGCTTCGAGACGCTGAACGGCGCGGTCGATACGGTGGTTCAGGCGATCCAGATCGGCGTGCCGCTCGCTCGCGTCGAAATTCTGGACGACATGCAGATGAAGGCGGTCAACGCCTGGTCGAAGCTAGATTACCCCGAACTGACCACGCTGTTCTTCGAATTCCACGGCTCACCAAGCTATGTCGACGAACAGGCGGAGACCGTGCGCGAGCTCGCGGCGGCGAATGGCGGCGGCGACTTCCGCTGGTCGAATCTGCCCGAGGAACGCTCCAAGCTGTGGAAGGCCCGGCACGAGGCATATTACGCGGCGGTCAACCTGCGTCCGGGCGCAGTCGGCTGGGCGACCGACGTGTGCGTGCCGATCAGCCGCCTGGCGCAGTGCATCGGCGAGACCAAGGCCGACCTCCAGGCGTCGTCGGTCCCCGCGACCATTCTCGGGCATGTCGGCGATGGGAATTTCCATGTCGTCTTCTCGATCGATCCGGAGTCCGAGGCGGAACTGGCCGAGGTCTCGGCAATCAACGCGCGGATGGTCGAGCGCGCGCTTGCGATGGACGGCACCTGCACCGGCGAACACGGCATCGGCATCGGCAAGCAGGACTGGCTGGTCGCTGAACTGGGCGACGCGGTCGAACTGATGCGGACGCTGAAGCACGCGCTGGACCCCGACAATCTGTTCAATCCGGGCAAGATCTTCGCGTTCTAAACGCCGTTCCGGTATCGGACGCGCGTCACAACAAGGATCGTGGAGAGAATGATGGACAGCCTGCACCTGGTGGATCCGACGCTGCGCCCGCTGCTCGAGATGATGCCGCAGATCTCGCTCACCGCCGACATCCTGCCGGCGATGCGCGACCGACCGTCGATGCTGCCGCCTGCCGACGAAACCCTGGCGACGCTGGAGATCCATACGGTTCCAGGGCCTGCCGGGGCGCCCGATATCGACCTGCACGTCTTCCGCCCGGCGGGCGTCACCGGCGCCCTGCCGTGCATCTATCACATCCATGGCGGCGGCTATGTGATGGGCAAGGTGTCCGACTATGATCCGCTGCTTCGTCCGCTTGTCGCCGATCTGCAATGCGTCGTGGTGTCGGTCGAATACCGGCTGGCGCCGGAGACGAACTTTCCCGGCCCGATCGAGGATTGCTACGCAGGACTGGTATGGACGATCGCCCATGCCGACCGGCTCGGGATCGATCCGGCGCGGCTCGGCGTGATGGGGCAGAGTGCGGGCGGCGGGTATGCCGCGGCACTGGCCTTGATGGTGCGCGACCGGGGCGAACATGCGCTTGCATTCCAGCACCTGATCTACCCGATGCTCGACGACCGTAGCTGTACCGCACCGCCGCATCCCTATGCCGGCGAGTTCGTCTGGACTGCGCAGAGCAATCGTTTTGGCTGGACCGCGTTGCTCGGCCACGCGCCCGGTGGCGACGCCGTGTCACCTTATGCCGCACCAGCGCGGGCGACGGATCTGGGCAACCTGCCGCCCGCCTATATCGCGACCGGTGCGCTCGATCTCTTCGTCGAAGAGGACATCGACTATGCGACGCGGCTGATCCGCTCCGGAGTGCCGGTCGAGCTTCACGTCTATCCCGGCGGCTATCACGCCTTCGACATCTTCGCCGACGGTCCGGTCTCGCAACAGGCACGCCGCGACAGCCACGAGGCTCTGCGCCGTGCGCTTGCATAAGGATCCAGAATGACAGATTTCGCCCGACCGATCGAGGCGGCCGCACCGCCGTTTGCCAAGACGCTGTTGCCGCTGCTCGCGCTCGCGCTGGCCATGGCGGTCGGCTTCACGATGATGGGCGCATTCGGCACGGTGCAGGAAGGCGCGAAAGCCGAACTTCACCTCAGCGACTATACGCTGAGCCTTATCCAGGGGCTGTCGGCGGCGCTGCCGCTGGCGGTGTTCTCGATCCCGATCGGCATCATGGTCGATCGCTACAACCGCGTGCGAATGGTGATCGCACTCGCGTTCGTGTGGACGCTGGGCACGGTGCTGACCGGGCTCGCGCATAGCGTTCCGTTGCTGTTCGTCGCACGCATGCTGACCGGGATCGGCACGACCGGCGCGCTGACCGCGGCGCTCTCGCTGTGCGCCGATTTCTGCGTTCCGACGCAGCGGGGCAGGGCGATGCTGATCGTCAACCTCGGCAAGTCGCTCGGCGTCGCGCTCGCCTTGGCACTGTCGGGCGCACTGTTCGGGCTGTTCGCACATGGCCGCGCGCCAGCCTGGTTCGCAGGCATGATGCCGTGGCGAAGTGTGCATCTGTGCCTGGCGGTCGTCAGCGTGCTCGCCATCCTGCCACTGTTCCTGTTGCGCGAACCGGTGCGGCAGGAGGTTGCGGCCGGCACGCATGCGCCGTTCAAGGTCGTGGCCGGCGAACTCTGGGCGCGCCGCGTGTTCCTGATCCCGTTGTTCGTCGGCCAGATCAGCGTCGTGATGGCCGATGCCGCGGCCGGGATCTGGGTTTCGCCGGTCCTGTCGCGAACGTTCCACCTCCAACCCGACCAGTTCGCCGGCTGGATGGGCGCGCTGCTGTTCGGTGCCGGCGTGGTCGGTGCGATCGTCGGTGGTCTGTCCGCCGATCGCGGGCAAAAGAGCGTCCGCCGCGGTGGCCTGCTGATCGGTGCGATCCTTGCCGCCGCGCTCGGCGTACCCGCGGCGTTGTTCCCGATCATGCCCTCGGTCCCGCTGTTCGGGGTCGCCGTGGGTCTGTTGGTAACGTGCGGTGCGGTGACGGGCGTTGTGACTTCGGTGGCGTTGACCGTGCTGATTCCCAACGAACTGCGCGGGTTGTGCATCGGCGCGTTCATCGCGATCGCTGGGCTGATCGGCTACGGCCTCGCACCCACGCTGGTCGCGGCTGCAAGCGGCATGCTGGGCGGCGAAGCGCATCTCGCGCAAGGTCTCGCGATCGTCGGCGTCGTGACCAGCGCGATCTCCGTCGTCGCATTTACGATTGCAATGCGTCGCGCGCCGGTATCAGCAACGGCTTGACCTGTAAGATAGCTCTTGCAGGAGCTATCTGATAGCTGCATGATCGACCCAAGCGCGGCAAACGGGAGAAGGAGAGCGGTGGTGGGCGAGGGAAGCATGCAGAAGGAACGCGTCACGGTGTCGCCCGAGATGGCGGCATTCATCGGGGAGGGTATGGTCGACCCGACGACGTTTCCTGCCGATGCCGTGGTCCTCTGCTTCACGCTGGGCGAGCACACGCCGGCGCAGGTCACCGTCACGACCGGTGCGGTTCCTTCGGAGGAGCGGGCGGTCCTCATTCTCGCGGTCGAACGCGGTGCCTGCCTGCGGGTCTTCGATTACGCGCCTGACGCGAACATCGCGTGTCATCTGCCGAGCGAATTGCGGCTGATCGTCGTCGCGATCCGCGATTGCGCGCTCTCCGAGCCCTGGCGCAGCACGCACCGGTCCGCGAAATGCATCGAACTCCTGTCCATCACGTTTCAACGGATCGTCGAGGACGACCTTGTGCCGCTCGCGGGCGCTGGGCAGTTGTCTGCGAGAGACAGCCAGCGAATCGTCGCGGCCAAGCGCATGATCGACGAGCGCTGGGGTGAGAAGATGACGCTCGATTCGATCGCGCACGCTTGTGGACTGAACCGTGCGAAGCTGACCCGCGGCTTCCGCGACATGTTCGCCTGCACGGTTGCCGACGCGCTGCTGGACAGGCGGCTCGGAGCGGCACGCCAGATGCTGATCGCGACCGATCTGCCGGTATCGTCGATCGGATACCAGTGCGGCTATCTCAACAATGCCAGTTTCACGCGGGCCTTCTCGCGGCAGTTCGGCGCGACCCCGTCGTCGCTGCGCGCACCACGGCTCGCGGCATGAGCGCGACCAGCATGCGACTGATCGAGGGCGGCTCGCTGGTCGATCAGGCGGTCCATGCGGTTCGCACGCACATACGCACGAACGACATGAAAGTCGGCGACACGCTGCCGTCCGAAGGGCATTTTGCGACAGAACTGGGTGTCAGCCGCCCAGTACTCCGCGAGGCGTTCGGCGCTCTAGCGGCGTTGCGACTTATCGACGTGGGCAACGGCAGGCGCGCGCGTGTAGCCGCGATCGACGGATCTGTGATGGCAACGTCGCTCGACCACGCGGTGGCAACGGCGCAAATCTCGATGGTACAGATCTGGGACGTGCGCCGTACGCTGGAACTGCGCACTGCCGAGCTCGCCGCGATCGACCGCACCGACGAAGAGGCGCAGACGATCATCGCTCTGGCCGAGGCAATGGAAGCAGCCGGTAGCGATATCGATGCGCTGACCCGCCACGACATCGCGTTTCACCAAGCAATCGCGCAGGCTGGACGCAACATGTTGTTCTTGCAGATCATCCGCTCGTTCGCACCGATGATGATTCATGCCGTTCCTGCAGCATGGGCAACGCGGACCACCGCGCGGCAGCGTGCCGCCGTGCTGGCACATCATCATGCGTTAGCGCGCGCGATCGCCGATCGTGACCCGAAAGCTGCGACCGCAGCAATGAATATGCATTTTGTCGCGTCCATCGGTGATCTGTTTGCCCGTCGTGAGAATGACAATTAGCCAGCGCTTTCTGGGCGAGCATCGATCGTTTTTGAATGAGGTTAGAGTACCGGCTGTACTGACTGAATGACATCAAGGATTGGCGGATGCGGACGCTTATATGTCGCCTCAAAGGACGTAGCTCTGCTAGCCGGCACGGGCAATGAAGCTTACGAAATGCCTTAGCCTTGGAAGGTCTGGGATCAGATGCACATGGCTTGGCGACGAATTGGCGACGCTTCCAAGCATCCTCCGTTGCGTTACCCCGCCAAAACCGGCTCCGATCAATGATAAACGATCGTCCACCTCCGTGACGCAACCGACTGAACTTTAACGTCCGCAACTGGGTCATCCTCCGCAAATATTGCGACCCGGCGGGCTATCCACGCTGTCTGCTCACCGGCGGAAAGAATCAAATGCCGAATATGTATCAAGAACTCGACGAGCGCGATCGACGACGGGTTTGTCGATCAGTTTGCCGTCGACGGCAACGGCTCCGAACGCGCCGTCGATAGCGGTGACCACGCGGGTGGCCCAGTCCACGTCAGAGGCGGAGGGCAGGAATGCCGCGTTGACGATCCCCACCTGTCGTGGATGGACGCAAAGCTTTCCGCCGAAGCCGAAGCGACGTGCGTGGTCGGTGTCGCGTGCCAGCGCCTCGTCGTTAGCGAGGTCCGTCGAAACGCCGTCAACGGGTGCTGCAAGTCCGGCGCTTCGCGAGTGAAGGACGAGCTGGGTACGGATATAGTCGATCTCCGCCTGGTCGCCGTCGATGCCGGCGTCCGCCTGAAAGTCCACCGTACCGAACGACAGCCGTGAGAGACCGGGTGCGGTGACGAGGTCCGCTAGGTTCAAGACCGCCGAAACGGTTTCTACCAGTGCATGGAGCGGCTTGCCGGCTGCTGCCTCGTGCATCGCCGCGAAGTCCGACGCGCGCTCGGCCTTGGGTAGCATCAGTCCAGCGACGCCTGGCAATGCCGCGAGGGCACGTACGTCGTCCGCATGCCACTCGGTATCCAGACTGTTGACGCGCACGAAGAAGCGCGGTTCCGTCAGACTGGCGAGCGCATCGTAAATCGTATCGCGCGCGGCAACTTTGCGGTCGGGGAGGACAGCGTCTTCGAGATCGATCACAACGATGTCCGCGCCGCTCGCGCGCGCCTTTTCGAAACGCTCGGCACGATCGCCAGGCACGAACAGGATACTGCGGGCGGCAATGGTCATGGGATGTCCTCTACAGGCCGGATACGGGATCGCGGCGGAAGGTCTGGGAATAGGAATATCGGTCCGCGGGATGGGTGTTGATCGCCATCTCGACGACCTCGCCGCGTGCGTTGAGATATTGCCGCGTCAGGCGCAGGCCCGGCGCACCGGTCTTGGTTTCGAGCAATTTGGCGATCGGCGCGGGGATCGCCACCGCTTCGATATGCTGGCGGACCTCGGCGACGCGCTCGCCAAACTGTTCCTCGATCCGGCTGAAGATCGGCACATCGCCGACATCGTCGTCGAGCTTCAGGCTGCGGAATGCGGGGTGGAGATAGATGTCCGAAAAGGAGATCGGGCTGGTCCCGGCGGCGCGGCGCAGCGCCATGAGATGCAGCCAGGTCTGGCCCGATGTCGCGCCGACCTGTTCGGAGAGCGGGCCGTCCAGCGCGATCGTCTCGCGCGCGATGATCGTGAGGCTGGTCTCGTTGGTGTATTGCTGGAGATCGGACAGCCCCTCCATCACCTGGCGATACGCCGCCGGGCGCGACAGCCCGAGGACGCGCGTGCCGACCCCGGCCTGTCGCGAAACCATGCCCGATTGCACGAGCCGCTTGATCGCCTCGCGCACGGTGAAGCGGCTTGCGCCGAACTGGTCGCACAGCTCGAACTCGGTCGGCAGCAGCGTGCCAATTGGATAGCGCCCATCCTCGATCTCGTTGATCAGCGTCTGGGCGAGTTGCAGGTAACGCGGTTGCTGACGAAGCTGGGGCATCAAATATCCATCGGTCGCTTTGTCGGGTGATCCGGACAATAGCGCACCGTCCAATGCCTTGGCGTTTGATGCAAGCGCGGGTGTCACCGGACCGCGCCGCGGGTCCGCAAGGCTGCCACGTCGTCATCGGTGTAGCCAAGCGTCGCGAGGATGGCGCTGGTATCCGCACCGAGTGTGGGAGCAGCCTTGTCCGGATGTTCGACGCCGCCCGCGCGGATCGAGGAAGCGATGCCGGGCAGGGGGCCGTGTTCGGGATGCTGGAAATCGATGATCCGCTTCGATTCCGCGAGAAACGGATTGTCGAGCGCCTGCTGAACGTCGAGCACTGGCGCGGCCGGCACGCGTCCTTCGAACAGCTGCATCCAGTCCGCGGTGGTGCGGGTCGACAGCACCGCATCGAGATCCGCGTTGAATGCCGGACGGTTCTCCAGCCGGGCGGCGAAGGTCGCGTAGCGCGGATCGCTCGCCCATTCGGGACGCTCGATCAGCCCGCACAGGACCTCGAAAAACTTCTCCTTGTTGCACATCACGAAGATCCAGCCGTCGCTGGTCGTGTAGAGCTGGCTGGGGGTGAGCGACGGGTGGCTCGAGCGCGACGTGCGTTCGACGGTGACGCCGCCGTTCAGATACCATTCGGCGACATAGTTGAGGTTGCCGAGCGCGACGTCGAACAGGCTGACGTCGAGATCGCGGCCGATCCCGCTGCCGCGCGCCGAGACGACGCCGGCCAGGATCGCGAGCGCAGCGGTGGTGCCGGTCATGAAGTCGACGATCGACAGCCCGAAGCGTGCGGGCGGCGTTCCCGGCTCGCCGGTGAGCGACAGATAGCCGGCCTCGGCCTGCATGAGATAGTCATAGCCTGGCCATGCCGCGCGGCTGCCGGTACGACCATAGGCGGAGAGGTGGACGCAAGCGATCGCGGGGTTGAAGCGCGACAGTGCGGCATAGTCGAGCCCGAGCTTTGCCGGCAGGTCGCCGCGCAGATTGTTGAAGACCACGTCCGACTCCGCGACGAGCTTCTCGAGCACCGCGTGCCCGTCCGCGCTCTTCAGGTCGAGGCCGATGCTGCGCTTGTTGCGGTTGAGCGATTCGTAGAAATGGCTGTCGCCCGGCGCGAAGAAATACGGGCCGACATGCCGACCGATATCCCCGCCATCCTTATGGTTCTCGATCTTGATGACTTCGGCGCCGAGATCGGCGAGCTGCTGCGTACCGAACGGCCCGGCGCCATATTGTTCGACCGCAACGATGCGGAGGCCGGCGAGTGGTTGATTAGGCGCTGTCTGGCTCATGCCGGGTTCCGCGCGATGATCTGCTTGGCGATGATGATGCGTTGCAGTT
The DNA here is from genome assembly GCF_000733135.1 of Sphingomonas sp. FUKUSWIS1. NCBI lineage: Bacteria > Pseudomonadati > Pseudomonadota > Alphaproteobacteria > Sphingomonadales > Sphingomonadaceae > Sphingomonas > Sphingomonas sp. FUKUSWIS1. The sequence continues at coordinate 60,611 of NZ_JPJC01000249.1, read as the reverse complement.
CGTTGGTGCCTTCGCCGATCGTCAGCAGCGGTGCATCGCGGTAAAGCCGCTCGACATTATATTCCTTCGAATAGCCGTAGCCGCCGAAGATCCGCATCGCCTCGATCGCATTTTCCAGCCCTGCTTCGGTCGCGAAGTATTTGGCCATGCCGGCTTCCATGTCGCAGCGCTCGCCGCGGTCATATGCCTTGGCGGCGGCTTCGGTGAGCAGCCGCGCGGCGTAGGTGCGGGTCGTCATCTCGCCGAGTTTCAGCTGGATCGCCTGATGCTCGCAGATCGGCTTGCCGAACGTCTTGCGCGTCTGCGCATAGGCGACCGCCTCGTCGAGTGCTGCCTGCGCGATGCCGACACCGCGCGCCGCAACATTGATGCGGCCGAGTTCGAGCCCGCCCAGCACCTGCTTCAGGCCGACGCCCTCGATCCCGCCGATCAGCCGATCGACCGGTACGCGGTACCCGTCGAAAGTCAGCGCGTTGCTGTCGATGCCCTTGTAGCCAAGCTTCTCCAGCTTCTTCGACACGATGAAGCCGTCACCCTTCTCGGCGATCAGCAGGCTCATGCCCTTGTGGCGTGGCTCGGCGGCCGTGTCGGTCTTGACCAGCAACAGGATGGTGTTGCCCGAACCCGAATTGGTGATCCACATCTTGCTGCCGTTGACGACATAGTCGTCGCCGTCGCGCACCGCGGTGGTGCGAATCGCCTGCAAGTCGGTGCCCGCGTCGGGCTCGGTCAGGCCGATGCCGCCGCGCAGTTCGCCGGTCGCGAACTTCGGCAGATAATGATCCTTCTGCGCGTCGGTGCCGCAGCGCTGGACCGTCATCGCCATGATCATGTGGCTGTTGATGATCCCTGCGACGGACATCCATACGGTCGAGATCTTCTCGATGATCCGCGCATAGGTCAGCGTCGAGACGCCGAACCCGCCGAATTCGGGTGCGATCATGAGCCCGAACAGGCCCATCTCCTTCATCGTGTCGACGATCTTCTGCGGATATTCGTCGTCATGCTCAAGCTGGTGGACGAACGGCTTCACGTCGGTTTCGAGAAACTTGTCGATCGAATCGAGGATCATGATCTCTTCGTCGGTCATCGCGCCATCGGCGGCGATCGCGTTTGCCAGGGTCATGCGGATACTCCTTGAGGGGCAGTGGCGCCGGCGAGGATGTCGCCGAGCGCGGAAGCGGGGTGCAGGTGCAGGTCGAGCACGGCGGTGCGGATATGCGCCGCGCGGGTCGCGTCGACCGTGCGCGCGGCGTTCTCGAAATATTTGGCGTCGATGTCGGCGTTGCTGAGGGGCCGGTCGGATGCACCGCGGTTGATCGCTTCGCGGTGGCGCAGCATGCGGCCATCTCGGGTTTCGACCATGACTTCGCCGGTGAAGTGCTTGGGATAATCGCTGTCGGGGTCGACTGCGTATGTGACGCGGGCGGCCAGATCGAGCACCGCCGGATCGTTCAGTGCTGCCGGATCAAGCGAATCGAGCGTGAACTTGCCCGTCAGCAGCGCGGTCGCGACCGTGTAGGGGATCGAGAATTGCGCGTCGTAGCCGGTGTGTGGCGTCCGCTTGGGAGCGACCGGCTCGCAGACGATCGGAATGACCGCCTCGGGGACCAGTACGATGACCTTGGCGATATCGGCAGCGGTCAGGTCGTATTCCGCACGCAGCGCGATCGCCGCATCGATCGCGGCGTGTGTCATGTGGCAGGCGGGAAGCGGCTTCACCGACACCGCCTCGATCTCCCAGGTATCGCCGAGCGCTTCGGTCGCCTGCGCGAGCAGGGCAGGGGCGGCGTCGCGAAGATACAGGGCATAAAGACCGAAGCGCCCTTCATAGGCAGCCGGCGGTCCGACGAAGCCGCGCTTGGCAAGCGTCGCCGCGGTCAGTGCCGAACTCGCCGCCCAGCCGGGATGCAAGCGCTTGGTCCATGCACCGTCGGCCAGGAACTCCAGACTCCCGCCGGCCATCGACAACACGATCCCCTGCGCCATCGCGATCTGCTGCGCGTCGAGTCCGAGCAACCTGCCGGCCGCGAGCGTCGATCCGAACGCGCCGATCAATCCGGTCGGGTGAAAGCCGAAGCCGTGAAACCCGCCCGCGCCGACGGCCGCGACCCGCGTCGAAACCTCCATCGCTGCGATATAGGCGACGAGCAGGTCGCTGCCCGACGCGCCGGCTTTGTCCGCCGCGACCAGCGCAGTCGGAAAGGCGCTGACGGTCGCATGGATGATCCCGCGTGAATGCGTGTCGTCATAGTCGAGGCCGTGCGTAACGACGCCGTTCATCAGCGCCGCGTCTCGCATCGCCAGCGTGCGGCCATAGCCGAGCACCGGCGCTGTTCCACTGCCGAGGTCGCCCGCGGCGGCGAAAGTCGCCTCGGCCCAGTCTGCGCCGACTGCCGCTAGGCCAGTGCCGACCGAGTCGAGGATCAGGTGGCGTGCGCGCTCCTTGACCCGCTCGGGAATGGCATCGATCGTCAGGCCGGTCGCGAAATCGGCGAAGGTTTGCGAGAGCGTCACTTGGCGGCTCCCCCATTGACCAGCGAATCGTCGGCGACGTCGTCGAGTGACTGACCGGTGGTCTCGATGTTCAAAAGACCGACGGCGGCGATCATGCAGGCAAGCACCACGCCGACCATGCCGAGCACGCCCTCCAGCCCGAAGCGCTCAAACAGCGCGACAGTGGCATAGGGCGTGACCATCGACGCGGCCCGTCCGCACATGCCCGCGAAACCGGTGCCACGCAGCCGATAAGCGGTCGGGAACAGCTCGGGGATGTAGGCGAACAGCGCCAGCGTCACGAGCGTGTAGATGCTCGACACGAGCAGGAAGCCCGTTAGCGGCACCATCAGGTCACCGTACGCATTGGGATACAGGAAGCCGAAGATCATGATCGCAACGGCCGCCGCGATCAGCGAGGCGCGGCGCGAGATGCGGTCGGCGATACCGATCGCGACGATCGCACCGAACACGCTGCCGAACGACATCAGCGTCGTGTACCAGAGCGAGGTGACGATCCCCGTGCCGTGGCTAACCAGGAACGTCGGCAACCACGCGACGAACCCATAGACCGAGACGTTGACGGCGATCGCGGCGAGCGTCGCGGCGATCAGGCGGCGGCGCAGTTTGGCGCCGAAGAGCGCGCTGAGCGGTGCGTGGACCTTTGGCACGATGCGGACTTCGGGGACGGCGGCGAGGGGGCCCTTGTGCTTGACGACGTCGGCTTCGATCTCGCGAAGCGTCGCCTCTGCCTCTTCGTTGCGACCGACCGATTCCAGCCACCGCGGCGATTCCGGCATCTTCTTGCGCATCACCCAGACGATCAGCGCAAGGATGCCGCCGATCGCGAACATGTAGCGCCAGCCGAGCGTCGGGATGACGATATAGCCGACCGACGTCGCGACCAGCAGGCCCGAATTGACGACCATGCCCATGATCGACACCCAGCGACCGCGATAGGCGGGCGGGATGAACTCGCCGAGCGTGCCAGCCGCGACCACCAGCTCGGCGCCGAGGCCGATGCCCATGATGAAGCGGCAGACGATCAGGAACGTCATGTTGGGCGAGAAGATCGCCGCGATCGAGGCTAGCCCGAACAGCGCGAGGTTGAACTGGTAAGAGGCGCGACGTCCGAAACGATCGCCGACATAGCCGGCCATGCCTGCGCCGATCATCATGCCGAGGAAGGTCATCGACATGAACACCGCGGCCTGCGCCAGCGTCGAAAAGCCCTCGGCCTTCAGCGCGGCGATGACACCCCCCGCGAGATACACGTCGAACGCGTCTAGGAACGCGCCCGCGCTGATCAGCCCCAGGATGCGCCAGTGGAATCGGGAGATAGGCAGACGGTCCAGCCTGGCTCCTGCGTTGACGGCGATGGTATCGGCCATGGGGCTACCTCTCTTCGTAATGACGACGGGCCGGGTCTTCTTTTGTCGAAGCTCTCGCAGGCCGCGCTGGGGGCGTCCGGTCACCAACGGCGACCGGTTAGTCGATCAGTCGGGCTATTTGTCGTCGGGAGATTCGCCGCGCTTGTAGACCAGCGAGTTGCGCGTGAACTCCATGATCTGCTTGGCGTCCTGGTTGAACGCCCGAGTGCGAGTGGTGACGATCCCCTGCGTCGGGCGCGACTTGGACTCGCGGATTTCGAGTACTTCGGTTTCCGCGGTCAGCGTGTCGCCGCCGAACACCGGATGGGTAAGCTTGATCTCGGTCCAGCCGAGATTGGCGGGGGACTTGCCGCTCACGTCGTTGACGGTCATGCCGAGCACGATCGCCAGGGTCAGCCCGCTATTCACCAGCAGCCGCCCGAACTCGCTCTTGGCGGCATATTGCGCGTCGCAATGCATCGGGTGCGAATTCATCGTCATCAACGAGAACTGGATATTGTCCGCGTCGGTTATCGTCCGCCCGGGGCGATGCTCGTAAATGTCGCCGACGACGAAATCCTCGAGATACCGGCCATAGCTCGCGCGGTAGCGCTGCTCGCCAACCTTGATAGCCGAAAGGCTCATACATCCTCCATATCGCTTTGTACGGACATTATCGAACTTATGGTACGCTGGCAAGGTGAAGCCGGCGTCGACGGTCAGAACGCCACTTCGGCCCTTGCCGCGAACGTGTCGCCGCTATCGCGCCCGATGAAACCGCCGGTCCGGTTGTCGGTACGGAAATGGGTATAGTCCGCCATGAACCGGAAATTGTTGGTCAGCGACCAGTTCAGGCCGAGCGTACCTGCGGTACCGGTGCCGCCAAGCGGGAGGCTCGAACTGTCGAGATCCTCGTAGCGTATCACCGCCTCCAGCGCCCCCCATCCGCCATCGAGCACCGAGTTCAGCACGTTCGGCGCGACATAGGTGCCGCTGCGCGAGGCATAGGTTGGCGTCTCGCCGGTGATCCAGAAGCCGCCATTGACCGACAAGGCCTTGATCTTGCCGCTACGGAAGGTCGAGGTCGGGCCGCCATGCACGGTCCGCTGACCATATTCGCCGAACGCGTAGAATGGCCCCAGCGTGCCGCCGAGTTCGAGGCCGAACGCCTTTGATCCGTCCGCGCCAGCCAGCGCCGCGGACTCGACACGGACGCTGTTGTTGAGCGCGCCCGCCATGCCTTGCGCGAACGTGGTCGGCAGCGTCGTATCGGGGATGTTCTCGCTATACGCCCAACCGCCGATGTGGATCAGGCCATGCTTGGTGAGGATCGGGTTCCAATGCGCGCGGCCCAGCAGCATGCGGTTGTCGCTACGCGTGAAATCGCTGTCGATCGCATCGCCGTGAACGCCAAGGCTCGCATGCCAGTTCTTGCCGCCCGCACGGCCGACGGCGCCCATCAGGAAGACCTTGCCACCCTGCGTCGCGAGCGCGGTGGTGTTGATGTTGGTTGTGATGAAGGGGTTGGCGGTCGACGCGGTGCCGATGTCGATGCCGCGATCGGTGATGAGGTTGCCGAACCGGACATCGGCGTCGGTCTTGCCGAACTTCTGGCGGTAACCGACGAACGCCTGCACGACTTCGGTCGCGTTGCGCCGGAAATCGGTTTCGAACTGATAGAAGAGGTGATCGCCGATCGTGCCAATCGCGCCGACGCGAAACTGGCGCAGCGTCGAGACGGTGATGTTGCGACGGTCGAAATCCGACCCCCCGGTCGAAGAGATATCGGCCAACAACCGCCCGCGCATCTTGAACGTGAACTTTCCGTCGCG
>NZ_JPJC01000249.1:53524-54789 GCF_000733135.1 Sphingomonas sp. FUKUSWIS1 | reverse complement strand
GGGCAGCGCGACCCCGCCGGCGTTCACGACCTGCGGGTTGCCGACCGGCACGGGAGCGATCTTCGCGCCGGGATCGGCCGTCTGGTTGGCGACCTGCACGCGGGTCGGGGCCGCTGACGGGGGTGCTGGCACAGGCGCTGCCAGTTGCGGGGCCGTTGATGGCGCAGCGGCCGGAGGTGGGGCATTCGCGGCAAGCGCACGGCCGGCTTTCGCCTTGGCATTGGCGATCAGCGTATCGGCGCGCTCGCGGCTGACCAGCTTGTTCTCGACCATCTCGTCGATCAGCGCCAGCATCGTCTGGTACGACGGATCGGTATCGAGCGGCGACGCCGTCTGCGCCTGCGCTGCCGATGGCAGCACGGCTAGCAACGCGCACAGCGATACGGCGTACGAATGACGCATACAGACATCCTCATCGATTGGGATCGTCCGTCTTGCGCGGCGCGACATCCTGGAACCAGCTTCACTGGCGTAAGATGATCCTAATGTCCGTACAAATGCGCTGTCAACATGGTTTTGCGCGGCGACCCGATCCGGGGCGCACCGATCAGGGCATATGCGGGATCGTCGTACGTGGCGCGAGATCGGGCCGCATCCGGATCAATCCCTCTTGCGTGACATGCGCGATCGCTCGCCCATCGCGGCTATGGAAGACACCGCGTGCGATGCCGCGGCCATGTCCTGACCACGCGCTTTCGCTGGTATAGAGCAGCCAATCGTCCAGCGGCACGTCGTCGTGGAACCACATTGCGTGATCGAGGCTCGCGGTCTGCATGCTGTGCTCGAACATGTTGACGCCGTGCGGGATCAGCGACGCACTGAGCAGCGCATAATCGGACAGATAGGCGAGCACGCCGCGGCGCACGACGGGATCGGTTGGCACGCTTCCTCGAAACCGGATCCAGACATGGGATACGGGCGTGCCGGGCTTGGTCTGGAGGAACGCGGGAACGCCGCAGGGCCGGATATCGAAGGCGGACGGCTTAGAGAGGAACGCGACGGCTTGCGCGGAGATACCCGCATAGTCACCAGCGAGGATGTCGAGCGAGCGCAGTTCCTCTGGCGGGGGAAGGTCGGGCATCGCGACCGCATGCTCCAGGCCGGCTTCCGGGCGCTGGAACGATGCGGCCAGCGTCAGGATCGTCGCGCCGTTCTGGCTGGCGGTGACGCGGCGGTTCGCGAACGACTTGCCGTCGAAATCACGCTCTACCCGGAAGATGATCGGTTGCGTCTCGGTGCCGGCGCGCAGGAAATAGGCGTGCATG
>NZ_JPJC01000249.1:42881-53437 GCF_000733135.1 Sphingomonas sp. FUKUSWIS1 | reverse complement strand
CGGGTGCATCGACCGAACGCTGCGCCGCCATCAGCGCCTGCGCCACGACCTGCCCGCCGAAAACGCGCGCGGTTGCGCCGGGTCGCTGGAGTCCGCGGAACAGGTCGGTATCGAGCGGTTCGAGGTCGAGCAGCGCGACCAGTTCGGCGGCGAGGTCGGGCGTCGATAAGGTTTCGGTCATCGCCGCCCGTACCGCGCGCGGGGCCAGCGGCAAAGTCGCGCGGTCAGCTTTGTTCGGCAGCGAGCACCTTGGTCGGGGCGATTTCGTCGACGCGACCGGCAAGGTCGAGCAGGTCGCGGTGAAGACGACCCGCGGCGAAGGCGAGCCCGAATACGCGGCCCGATGCGTCGAAATCCAGGGTCGCCGCCGCCTCGCTCCGTCGGAACAGATCGAGCGCGGTACCGAACATCCGATAACACGCTTCGACGTCGCCCCGATCGACCTTACCCCGCGTACGCAGCGCCTCCGAACACCGGCTCGCCAGCGCGGCATGCGCGGTCAGCATCGCCGCCGATGGCTTGGCGAGCGCTGCCATCGCAGCCGGGGGCAGCGGCTCGTCAAGTGCGCGACCGCTCAGCACCAAATCGTTGCGGATCCGCCAGAGCGTGCGCGGTACGGCGGCGGGGATACCGTGATCGGCGAGACGCGAGGCGCGTTCGCGGTCGGCGTCCTTCATCGCCAGCTCCACCGCGGCCAGCGCATGACGCAGCGCGGCGTGTTCGGGGGACGATGGCAGCGCCAGCCCGGTGGTCAACGCGTCGGCCTGCGCCCGCAGCATCCGTTCGATATGGCTCAGCACGGCAAGCGTGCGCGCGATCACCACGCCGTGCGATCGTGCCGGCAAGATCAGCATCGCGGCCAGCACACCGATCATGCCGCCCAGGCCGATCTCGATGATGCGATCCCGGACGAAGATCTCCACCGAAGAGCCCGGCGGCGCGCTGAGCAGCATGATTGCCGCGGTGACCGGCGCGATCCTCAACCGCGGCCGGACCGACGCGACGAGCGCGGCGATGCCAGTAACGGTGACGAGCACCAGCCCGAGTTCGAGCGTATCGGTTCGCCCGAAAGCCGCGCCGATGCCGCCCAGCACCGCGCCCAGCAAGGTTCCCAGCAACCGATCGGTCGCTGCGCCGAGCGTTCCCCCGATCGATGCCTGCATCACGATCAGCACGGTGAACACCGCCCAATAGCCTTCGTGCAGGCCGAGCGTCTTGTACGCCGCAAACGCTGCTGCAGTCGCGACGATCACGCGGACCGTCTGGCGCAGGCTGTCCGCATTCGCCTTGATCAACGCGCTCGGTCGGAGATCCAATGTCAGCGCTTTTCCCTCCAACTATCTGTAAATCAGTCCGTCGGCGGTAATGCTCGTACCTGCAATCGTAAATCGCCATGATTGGCTTAGTTACAGTTCGACTGGCTGATATTGCCGCCCTCCGGGCCAGGTCTTTGCCTCAGCCTTACGCTCGCGCAGGACGCCAATGATCTGATTCTCGGAACATCGGCCATGCCGCATCACTCCCCCTCCATCTGACGAGATAACTTGCCAATCGGATGAATTCTGAGGAGCGTGTCAAGGGAGATCACTGCACCAGATATACGTCGCTGGCCAGCGCAAGCTGCTCCGTACCGCTGGCATGATTGAAAGCTCAAGTCAGCGGCGAACATAAACGGATGTCCGAAGCTGGAACGGCAAAAGCCGCATCGGGATGACCGAATGTTGGTCTTGGCAGCCCTGCAATGCCCAACAGTTTTGCCCATTTCCGGACTTTTAGGCTGGCGATCCGGGCGCCAAATAACGGCCATTCGTTCAGCGCGATCTTTCCCGTTTCTCCGTCTCCGATTGGCCATCTTGGGAAAGGCCAATCGGGAACGGATCTTGGGACGTAAGCTGCCCTAAGCTGTCTGCGTGATCGCCGGGGCGGCTGTCCCACTCTAGGTTCGTCTTTGGGAAGGTCTCTACAGTCACCCCGCCTACATCATTTTTCTTATTGCACCCCTCGCAGATCGGCATCGATCAGGGCCGCAACGTCAGTGACGGGAAGACCCTGCCGATCATTGAACGTGCCTGCCTTCGGCCAGGACACACCGCGACCGATCGCGAAGGCGGCGCGGTATTTGCGCATCATGTTTTTCGGATCGTTCGCAAGCTCATCCATCAGGAAAGGCACGGTCCAAACCGACCGCTTGAAGGCCCGGCCCAGTGCCACCTCCAACTTGTCTGCGACCTCACCATAACTGACGGTGTCACCGGCCAGGAAGACGATCTCGTTGCGGATCGTCGGCTCGAAGAATACGATCTCGGCGGTCAGCACGCCGATGTCATCCGGCGTCGTCAGCGTCACAGCAGTATCAAGGCTGCCGAGCGCGTTAACTTCGCTATTTTCTAGATCGACGACACCAAAGTCCGGCTCGAACAGGTAGCTCATGAACATGCCCGTGGAGATGATGACCCACTTGGTCTTGTCCTGCGAGCGCAGCAGCTCGCGCACGTCGAGCTGCGCATCGAAGATGTCCTGCGGCCCGCCGCGGCCGATCGCCTCGAAGTCGACGCCGAACTGCCAGGGGAAATAGCGCGGGACGCCGGATTGCAGCGCCGCCTTGGCGAGCTTCATCGGCGTGTTAATCCCCGCTGCGTAGCCTGCGCAGCCGATCACCGTATCGTAGTCCGAGAAAAGCGATGCTAGCTCATCGATCGTGTCGTTCACTAGGTCGCCCAGTACGATCTCGATCCCGGCTTCGCGGACTTCGGCGATGTCACGCTGCTTGGAGGGATCGCCCGACTCCACGGCACTCTCGCGGAGAAGGACACTGATCCTGGCACCGTCGATGCCCTTGGCGCGACGCGCCAGATTGCGGAGGACGGGCATGCCAAGCTCGCCGGCACCCAGAACGAGGATATTGCGTGATTTCACATTGGAGACTGTATCGTTCATCGTTCTAACTCGTTTCACCGTGGATGCCGGTGATCTGGCAAGCCACGGGCAAGCGTGAAAGATGGGTACATGCGTGATACTGCCGTTCAATCTCTAAGCGAGGAGGACATCCTCCGATATTCGCAAACGGTTTGCGATGGCCTCCGGGACGATGACGACGGGGTGCGCCGTGAGGTGTTGGCCCATGCCGGTAACCGCTGGTCGCTTGGTGTCATCCATACGCTCGGCGTGTACGGCCAGCTTCGCCACGTGGAAATCGGCCGTCGGATGCACGGTATTACGCAGCGGATGCTGACGCGCACGCTGCGCCATCTGGAGCGCGATGGATTGGTGGTGCGTCACGACTTCGAGGAGGTGGTTCCTCATGTAGAATATGCTCTATCCGAAACCGGATTGAAGCTACTGGTCATGATGGTCCCCCTGTGGACGTGGATCGTCGAGAACGTCGACAGCTTTCGCGCATCACGAGAGTTGTTTGACCGGGAACACGCGGGAGAAGAACCCTGAAGGCGACATCGGCTTACAGGCTTAGCTTTCCAGAAATACCATCGTCTTTGGAAAAAGACCGCGCCCCGCTCTGTCTGCTATTGCAATAAACCGCTCCGTAAGCCTCCCGTCGACGCGCTTTCCTATGCTCGAACCGGCGACATTCTCGTAGTGTGGAAGCTCGACCGGCTTGGCCCTACCATGAAAGAACTTAGACGGTGTCTGAGCCTTCATCTCGGAAGCGCCATTGAAAAGTCAGCGAATTTAGACGCTGTCGGTGATCGGCCACAAATATCCAAGCTCGCTAAGCATTGATGTCGACTGGCTCAGTCGAAAAATAACTGAGATCAAATTATATCGTTTAAAGAGCCCTAATTGCTTCGCCACCTGGTGCAATAAGTCCGCTGCCAAATTGTTATTAAATGTGGCACTTTCCACCGTCTTGGCATTCTGGCCCTGAACGAGGCTAGGCCCTGATGATCAGTTTTGGCATCTTGGCTGTTGATGACTGCTGAATCAATCAGACGAAACCGAGTTCTGCAGCGGTTAAATCCTATCCCTGCAACCAACCCAACGACAGCCCCGCAGCGAAAGCTTCGGGGCTGTCGTCGTCATTATGCCAACGCATAGTGCGAACACGAAGACCAACTCGCCCCATGGATAGATGGTGGAAGCAGCGCTGGTCAAAGCCGGAGCGCCGGAGCGTGCCTGCCCGAACCGGGCATTCGTTCACCGTGATGGATGCGACGCCGTAGCTATGCTCGATAGATCGGTTGTCGGATCGAACGGCACGCCAGAAGCCTTCCGTTCCGAATACCGGTCGACGAGTTGGGCCGCGTGAGGGCGGAGCAGGACCGTGAAGCGAACCATCTCCTCCATCACGTCGACGATGCGATCATAGTAGCTGGACGGCTTCATCCGGCCGGCGTCGTCAAACTCTTCGAACGCCTTGGCGACGCTCGACTGGTTCGGAATCGTCACCATCCGCATCCAGCGGCCGAGGACGCGCAGCGTGTTCACGCTGTTGAACGACTGCGATCCGGCCGACACCTGCATGACGGCGAGCGTCCGGCCCTGCGTTGGTCGCATCCCGCCCATCGACAGCGGAAGGTGATCGACCTGCAGCTTCATGATGCCGGTGATCTGGCCGTGTCGCTCGGGGCTGCACCACACATGCCCCTCGGACCACAGCGACAGCTCGCGCAGTTCATGGACCGCCGGATGGTCGTCGCCAGCCATCTGATCGGGCAGCGGCAGGGTCGAGGGATCAAATATGCGCGTCTCGGCTCCGAAGAACCGTAGCAGGCGCGCGGCCTCCTCGACGCAAAGTCGGGAATATGACCGCTCGCGCAGCGAGCCGTAGAGCAGCAGGATGCGCGGGGGCGGGTCTCCCGCACCCAGTCCGATGGCGGGCCGGTCGAGCGTGTAGCGTCGATCGAGTGCGGGCAGATAGTCGGGGTCGGAAAGCGTGCGCAGGGGCATCAGGGGTATGTCCTGTCATTGGTTCGATTCCACGGCATCAGGCGGCACCGAGCCGCAGGGCGAGCGCGGCGAGCGTTACCAGCAGCACTGGGATCGTTAAGGTCGCGCCGATCCTGAAATAATAGCCCCAGCCGATGCGGATGCCCTTCTGCTCGAGGACGTGAAGCCACAGCAATGTGGCGAGCGAGCCGATCGGCGTGATCTTGGGGCCGAGGTCACAGCCGATCACGTTGGCGTAGATCATGGCGTCCTTGATCGCGCCCGTGGCGTGGGTCGCGTCGATCGACAGCGCGCCGACGAGCACGGTCGGCATGTTGTTCATGACCGACGACAGCAGCGCGGCGATGATGCCGGTGCCGAACGCCGCGCCCCACACACCGCCCTGGGCGGTGCGGTCGAGCAGACCGGCGAGGTGGTCGGTCAGGCCGGCGTTCCGCAGGCCGTAGACGACAAGGTACATGCCGAGCGAGAAGATCACGACCTGCCACGGCGCGCCGCGCAGCACCTTGCGCGTCTCGATGACGCGGCCGCGCCCGGCGACGACGAGCAGCAGCACCGCGCCGGCAGCGGCGACTGCACTGACCGGTATGCCGACAGGTTCGAGAAGGAAAAAGCCCGCCAGAAGGGCCGCAAGTACGACCCAACCGGCCCGGAATGTCGCCCGATCGCGGACGGCGTCGGCCGGCGCGCGGAGCTGCGCCACGTCGTAGTTTGCTGGGACGTCACGGCGGAAGTACAGCAGCAGCACGATCAGCGTCGCACCGATCGACGCGAGGTCGACCGGCACCATCACCGACGCATAGTCGGCGAACCCGATGCCGAAGAAGTCGGCCGACACGATGTTGACCAGGTTGGAGACGATCAGCGGCAGGCTTGCCGTGTCGGCGACGAAACCGGCCGCCATGACGAACGCCAGCGTCGCCCTGTCGCGGTAGCCGAGCGCCCGCAGCATGGCGATGACGATCGGGGTCAGGATCAGCGCCGCGCCGTCGTTCGCGAACAGCGCCGACACGGCCGCGCCGAGAAGGACAATCAGGACGAATAGCCTATGGCCATGTCCTCCCGCCCAGCGCGCGACGTGCAGCGCCGCCCATTCGAAGAAACCGGCCTCGTCCAACAGCAGGCTGACGATGATGATGGCGACGAACGTCGCGGTCGCGTTCCAGACGATACCCCACACCACCGGGACGTCGGAAAGCGAGACCACCCCGACGAGCAGCGCCACGACCGCCCCACCGAGCGCGCTCCACCCGATGCCGAGGCCCTTGGGCTGCCAGATGACGAGCGTGATCGTGGCGACGAAGATGGCGAGCGCGAGCAGCATCAAGCGACGCGCTGACCCAAGGCGTCCACCACCGCTTCGCCGTCTTCCTTGGCAAAGGCACCCAGTTGCGGCTCGGGAAGCAGACCGAGGACGGCTTCGGAAGGTCGGCACAGCTGCACGCCGAGCGGCGAGACGACCAGTGGCCGGTTGATGAGGATCGGATGCGCCATCATCGCGTCCACCAGTGCGTCGTCCGTCAGCGCCTCATCGCCAAGCCCCAACTCCGCATAGGGCGTCCCCTTCTCGCGCAGCAGTTCGCGAGGCGTCATACCGGCGCGGTCAATCAGCTGGACCAGCAAAGCGCGCGAGGGCGGGGTTTTCAGATATTCGATGACGTGCGGCTCGATGCCGGCATTACGGATCATCGCCAGCGTGTTGCGCGACGTGCCGCAGGCGGGGTTGTGGTAGATCACGATGTCGACGGCCATGACGCGTCCTTTCAGCAGCAGGGGGTGAGTTCGGCCAGAAGCGGCACGCACAGCTCGGGCGAGCCGGCGCAGCAGTCCTTGACCAGGAAGAGCGTGAGTGCGCGCAGGCCGTCCAGATCGGCGCGGTAGATGATCGACCGGCTCTGTCGCTCGGAGCGGACGATGCCGGCGCGCGCTAGGATGCCGAGATGCGCGGACATGGTGTTCTGCGGCACGTCGAGCCGGCGGGCGATTTCGCCCGCAGCCATTCCGTCCGGTTCGTGGCGCACCAGCAGCCGGAACACGTCGAGCCTTGTGCCCTGAGCGAGCGCGCCAAACGCAACGATAGCCGAATCATTATCCATAAATCCAGCATAGAGGATATGTTAGGCGGCAACAGCACGAACTTCCGACATGCCGGTTTTTGGAGACTGCCGACCGTTTTCGATGAGGGCGAGGGCGCAGCGCATCCCAGCCATCCACTTTGGATGCCCAATCGGACACCCCCGTGGCAATTCATACGCCCGAGAGCGGACATTCGCTCAGCCCGATGACGTCTGATCGTTCGTTTCCAGCGGTAACTTCCGAAAAGGTCTATCGAGAGAGTATTTCTTGAAAGCGGACTAACCCGGCGGATGTCAGTGCCAAAGGCGGGCTGTCCAACAGCGGGCTCCTGCTCCGGTAAACCGGCTCAGTGGGAACCGCCAAGATTTGCTAGCCGTCCAACATACACTATCCCTGCTGAACGGACTTGGCTGTTGATAAGCACTAGTGCTAATATCAACCGGCAGCTCAATAACGGAGACAAAGATGTTTGCCGTTGCTCTTATGTTTTCCGAGGCGGTGGCCGTCGCTTCCAACCCGCTCGAATCCGGCAACGTCGTCAGGAGCGTGCGGGAATCGATATGTGAACTGCGCGCACCCTCGATTGCCGATGACGCCATTGGTCTTCTGGCGCTGCCAGCGCCGAAGCAAAAGAACGAGATGGGGGTCTTGCTCCTGGTCAATTGTTCGAACCGAAAGATCATAAGCCTGCGGGACCCAAGTCGATCACGACGGCACGTGAACGAGTTTCCGTACGACCCGCGGGTCGTGACGAAATTGCGCCATGACCCGGGGCGCTACGAGATCCTCAACTTCAATGAGAGGGCCAACAATTCCGTTGGGGACCACACGACCCATTCAAAATCGACATATTGGACGGGGCCTTGCGAATATAAGGGGCTTCAACTGACAACCGCCGCCGCAGGCGACGATCCCAGCCGGCAAACGGTCGTCTTCGATCTCAACATCTGCAAGAACCAGATTCTCGCAATGCTCGAGCCCAACAAGGCGGGAATATCCCCGTAGGAAGACGCCAGAGAGCCGCCTGCAGAATACCATCGCGTGCCGCGATCAACGTCCTGCCCCGTACGTGGTTGGGCGAATGCCCCTCGTCAGGGCGGCGTCGCTGAAGTCATAGGGAGGCGGATGCGGTGGCGCAGTTAACACTCCACGTTCTGAAAACGTCCACCCGGCTTACCGCTCATCTATCGAGAGAGTCGGCATTCCTCTCCTGATCAGTCATTCGCTGCTGCAAAGATAAAAGTTTCGCAATACAGTCGCTGATGCGAGGTCAGGCTTGCAGCGGTGCAAGGTGTGACTCGAAGTGGAGGCCTGGTGATGATTGCTTTATTCCTCGCATTGTCGCTGCAGGCAGCCGCCCCCGATATCGTAATTTCTGGCAGGCAGCTTTCGGAAGCGTATGCAGCCTGCGTCGAGCAGGGCTGTCCGCCGTTGCGAGATGCACAAGCCTCGATCGCCTTTGCCGAGCAGCAATTCCGGGATGGTGCGTACCTCAAGGCGCGTCACACGCTTATGCGCGCCATATCTCGCAACAAGCGTCACGCTGCGACCGACCCGAAACCGGTGTCCGCATTGTATGAAGCGTATGCGACCGTCTCTTTGCACGACGGTGATCTGGATGCGTTCAAGAGCGCGGTCGGTGAGCAGGTTCGCACGCTGCGCGACAATCTGCCGGCCAATGACCCGGCCGTCGTTGCAGCCGCATTTGCGACCGGCGATATGTGGCTCGCGATGCGCAAGGGGCGTAGTGCCGAGATTTCGTACAAGGCGGTGGAGCGTCAGGCGTTAGCGGACGGAAACGCGGTGCTCGCCCTGCAGGCGACGTTGCGCCGCGTCAGACTGGCCAACGCACGGGGCGACACGGCCGGTGCGGCCAGGCTTATGGCCGAAGCAGAAGCCCGGCCGATCGCGGCGGATCCAAAGCTTCGCAACCTGCTGCAAGTTGTCCGGTTGCGCTTGGCGGCGGGGCAAAAGGACAACGCGCAGATTGACCAGCTGGTGCGTGCGATCGGCCGCGATGGCTCGACCCGCCCTGAGCTGGTATGGGCGCCGCCTTATCGACCTACGGCGCTGGCGGCTGCGCAAGACGAAGCGCGCAAGTTCGACTTGCGCAATCCGTTTCCTGCGAGATCGTCCGATGTCGATCCAATCCAATGGGTCGACATCGGATTCTGGATCCGACCCGACGGTAAGACGGACGAACCCGAAATCTTGCGCGGCTCGCGTTCGACGGGATGGGCAGGGTACCTCCTCAAGCAGGTTGCCGAACGACGCTACACCGGCTTTTCGACCAGCAGCACTGATCGGGGTGTGTACCGTGTCGAGCGGTTCACCTTACGCGGTACGTACCAGGTTCCAGTGGGGAGCCTGATTGCAAGGCGAGGCGACGCTGCAAGGTTGGAAGTGCTAGACTTGACGCAGCCAGATACATCCGGCTCGTCGAACCGCTCATAACGACAAATGTGAGACGGGCTCCGGCGGCGGCTGATGATGCAAAAGCTGCTTCGCTGGGGACGGCCATTTGGCGGGGCAGTTCGGGCATATTCATCGTTTGCCGTGCCACGTTGCAGGTACCACGCCACGTCATCCGCGCCGACGATCGCGTTTTGGTGTTAGGCCATCACCCCATCCAGGCCGAAGATGTTGGCAAAAGGTCGTCTGGAACTTCTGATGGTGTGATGGTGTGATGGTGGCCGAAATGCGTATCGGCCGTCTGTATCTCGTTGCAGACGAAGGAGCACTAGCGTCAAAGGAGCGGCGCGATGGTGACCGGACGCCTTACATTGCATCGAACGTGAACTATCTCACAGCGGCGCATGACACTCGACCGACCTTTGATTCTCGCAATCGGCGACAGCCTGATTGCCGGTTACGGCCTGCCCGCCGACGATAGCTTTCCCGGACAGCTCCAGGCATCGCTGCGGCGGGCATGTCCTTCTGCCCGCGTGGTGAATGCCGGGGTGTCGGGTGATACCACCGCTGATGTCCTACGACGCTTGCCCCGAATGCTCTCCGCGCTCGACCAGCGACCCGCACTTGCGATCGTCCAGGTGGGACCGAACGATGTCCTGCGGCAGGTGCCGGTGGGTCGTACTCGGGCGCAGCTCGAGCAGGTCCTGCTGAGCCTGGGTAATTGTGGCATTCCCGTGTTGTTGACGACCGTCGATCCCCCGATGTTCATCCGTGATCGGGCTGCTGCATATCTCGGCATCCACGCGGCG
Source organism: Sphingomonas sp. FUKUSWIS1 (assembly GCF_000733135.1). Taxonomy (NCBI): domain Bacteria; kingdom Pseudomonadati; phylum Pseudomonadota; class Alphaproteobacteria; order Sphingomonadales; family Sphingomonadaceae; genus Sphingomonas; species Sphingomonas sp. FUKUSWIS1. Next base: position 43,235 of record NZ_JPJC01000249.1, on the reverse strand, counting down.
TTGGCGGCCGAACACGGCGCGACCGTCTGGCCGTTCTTTCCGCCGGGCGTATTGGGACATGCCGATATGGCGCTGGCGGACCGGGTGCATCCCAATGCCAAGGCGATTGCTGCGGTGGTCGCAGCGATGCTGCCGATCGTGGAGAGGATGCTGTAGTGCCCGCATTTGAGCGTAACCGCAGACGCGTTCGTATCTCGGCCCCAGGGGCGGGCGGATCATGGTGACGGATCCGAAGTGGCTGAGAGTGGCGCGCACGAAGCTCGGCACGAAGGAAGCTGCAGGATCAGCGAACAGCGCGACGATCCTCGGTTGGGCAAAGCGGCTTGGAACGCGGGTGTTGGGCATGGTCTACAA
>NZ_JPJC01000249.1:40154-42775 GCF_000733135.1 Sphingomonas sp. FUKUSWIS1 | reverse complement strand
GGCGTGTTCGTCGCATATTGCCTGCAGGACGATGGTATCGAGCCGGTCTCGATTGCGGTGCGGGCGACGTCATGGTCGACATGGGGATTGTCGTTGCGGCCGGAGCGTCTGGCTCCGGGGGCTGTGCTGGTGTTCGAGCGTCCTGGTGGTGGGCATGTCGGTTTCTATGTCGGCGAAGACGCAACGGCCTATCATGTCCTTGGCGGCAATCAGGGCGACGCGGTGACCATCGCCCGGATCGCAAAGGATCGCTGTATCGCGCGCCGATGGCCAGCCGGTCGCCCCGTAATAGGCAAGCCGGTCCAGATGGCGGCACGAAAGCCGATCTCGACCGACGAAGCCTGATGGACATGCGCTGATTTCGTAGTGCGCACATTGGATCCAGATCCATTCGTAACAGACCGTATTGGCGGGCGGACGCTCGAATGGTGGGTTTGGCCTGACCGCGCCGTACGACCTCGACGATGAGATCCCGCGATACGAGGCGCGGTGTCTCCGGCTTCCAGAACCAAAAGCTTCGATCGCCCCGGTAGATGCGGTGGCCGAGACCAGCACGGATTTCCGACAGTGCGAGTCCCACCTCTGTCGCGGTCAGTGCTCGTTCGTACAGGACGACCTATCCGTCTGCCGCGACGAGATCCGTTGATACGACGCGATATGCGCGCAGTGAATCCGACCCTGCCAACAGGGCGCCGGCGAAATTTGCGGGGTTCAGGACGATCGGGATCGGATGTGTCGTCCCATCCCGCAGCAACGAACAGGGCACGCGCACGGGCGACCAGTGCTGCCTCCACAGCGGCATTGCGGGTCGCATCGCCCTGCATCATGGTCGGGCACATGCTTCAGTGGCGTCGAGCTCGACCATCCGATCGTCGATGACTACGATTGTCTCGGGATCCGCTCCACGCTTGACGACTTCGACGACGGCTTCCGCGCCCCACCCGCCATAGCAGCCGAAGCCAAACGGCGTTGTACCGTGCCGTCTCGGGGTAAAACTGTGTCGAGGCGGACGGCGCATGACGTGGTCTACGCAGAGTTACGAACGACCCAAGGGGCTGCCGATCAGTTTTCGCCGTCGTGGCTCCGCGCCCAGGGTTGATGGGCCAGACGATACGATTTTCCGAAGTCGTGCCGGCCTATCGCAGACCGAACCCCGCGGTGCTGTTTGCGCCATCGTCGGTCCGCTCACGACCAGCCAGCACGTTCTCGAGTTCAGTCAATGAATGGGGCACGTCGAGGTGCTGCGCCCCGATGAACAGGCGTGACCCGTTCCCCTCGGGCACAGCATGGGTCAGCTTGTCGATATCGACCAGCGCCTTGCCCTGCGGCAGTATTTCGATCTGAACAAATCGCATGTGATTTCCCATCTTGCGTCTGAGGGCTGGAGTGTCGCGCGGTCGATAGCGAAGTTTTGTGCCTGAGGTTACCCGACATGCTGACTTACGTCGCTAGAGTCGGCTTAAGGGCGAGGAGACGGATCCCGGAGTCAGATAGCGGGTAGGGTGGTCGGAATGCATGCGAGTCGGTCTCTTTTTCGGCGAGATTAGTGGAGTTTGCTCTCACGCTCCTGTCTGCCTTGAGCATCCCACGCCGCCATCGCGTGTCCAATGCCGGCCCGCAGCGTCTCGGTCGGAACGCCGTCCCGCGCTTGGATCGAGATCCCCAGCACCAGCCCATCGTACAACATGGTGAGCCCCGCGACGTCCGTGGCGGGATCGAGATCGCCGGCGGTGACGCCGGCGGCGATACACCGCTGCAATGCCTGCCGGGTAATTTCGCGTTCGGCATGGGTCAGCGCCCGGGTCGGTGCACCGGCCTCGGACGAAACGATCGCTGACAGCGTCATCATGCACCCCTTCGGATGGGCAGGATCGGTCTGCACCGCAACCGACGCGATCAAGGCCTGTTCGAGCCGCGAGCGTGGCGATAGCGTCTCGTCGTCGAGCGCACCGACGATGCCGCCATGCACGGCGAGATAGCGCGTGAGCGTTTCGCGGTAGAGCGCTTCCTTCGAACCGAAGGCCGCGTAGAAACTGGCCGACGAGATGTCGCCCATCGCCTGACGCAGCGTGAGCAGCGACGCGCCCTCATACCCGTGTTCCCAGAACAGATGCATCGCGCTGTCCAGCGCTGCAGCCCTGTCAAAACCACGCGGTCGTCCGCTCCGTGCCATATATGTCCGCTCCTGATTATGGACTAATCAATCCATTACTCGTTGACAAGCCACGCCATGTGGTTGAGCGCAGTGGACCAGCCGATCCAGAAGTGAGTGTTGCGTGATTCCAAGATCCGGTCAGACAGACGATGGCGCGAGCGAGACATTGCCGATCTCCGCGTTGCTGGCGCTGGCAATGACCGGCTTCACCGCGATCCTCACCGAAACGCTCCCTGCCGGGCTGTTGCCGCACATGGCCGCCGGGCTCGACGTATCGGAGTCGCTCGCGGGGCAGACCATCACGGTCTATGCGGTCGGATCGCTGTTCGCGGCGATCCCGCTGACGCTGTACACGCAAGGTTGGCGCCGCAAGCCGACCCTGCTCGTCGCGATCGTCGGTTTTCTGATCTTCAACTGCGTGACCGCGGTGTCGACCTCCTATGCGCTGACGCTCGTCGCGCGGTTC
>NZ_JPJC01000249.1:37143-40060 GCF_000733135.1 Sphingomonas sp. FUKUSWIS1 | reverse complement strand
CGGGGTTGGGGTGGGGAATCATCGCGGGCTATGCCAGGCGGATGGTCGCCCCGCCGTTGCGCGGCAAGGCGCTCGCGATCGCGATGGTCGGTACACCGCTGGCACTCTCGATCGGCGTACCCTTGGGGGCGATGCTGGGCACGACGCTGGGCTGGCGCATGGCGTTCGGGCTGATGGCGATCACCACTTTGATACTGATCGGCTGGGTGTTGTGGCGCGTGCCGGACTTTGCCGGCCAGCCTGCCGAGCAGCGGCTGTCGATCGCGAGCGTGTTTCGCACGCCGGGCGTTCGCACCGTGCTGGTCACGCTGTTCGCGTGGATCACGGGTCACAATATCCTGTACACCTACATCGCCCCGGTCGCCGCCTTGTCCGGCGTGGGGGAGAGGCTGGATCTGTTGCTGCTCGGATTCGGGCTCGCCGCGCTGGTCGGGATCTGGGTGACGGGCGTGCTGATCGATCGCGCGCTGCGTCCGCTCGTGCTGGTCAGCCTCACGATGTTCGCAGTTGTCTCGCTGGCCTTCGCGCTGTTCGCGACGGTCCCCGAGATGACGATCATCGCGACAATCCTGTGGGGACTGTCGTTCGGCGGCGCAGCGACACAGCTGTCGACCGCGCTCGCCGATGCGGCGGGCGAGGGCGTCGACCTCGCCAATGCGATGCTCACGACGGTCTGGAACGGCGCCATCGCGACGGGCGGGATCGTCGGCGGGGTGATCCTCGACCATGCGGGGGCCGGACCCCTCGCTTGGGCCGTACTGGCGCCGACCCTTCTTGCCCTGGCGCTCGCAAGTGGCGCGCGCCGCCATGCCTTCAAGCCCGGTCCCCGTGCCTTCGAATAACGTGCCTTCGAATAAGGCGCCCGTCGTGCGCGCCCATCAGGAGAAGATTTCGATGAAAGCCTTTCACATCGGTGCCCAGAACGGCATCAGCGGATTAGTCGCCACGACCCGGCCCGCGCCTGTCGCCGGTCCCGGCGAAGCGCTGGTAGCGCCGCGTCTCGTTGGCCTGATCAGCCGCGACGTTCAGCTCCTGCGCGGCACCTACGGCGCCCGACAGCCCGAAACCCGCATTCCGATGTCCGAAGGCGTCGGCGAGGTCGTGGCGATCGGTGCGGGCGTGACCGAGGTCGCGGTCGGCGATCGCGTCGTCTGCGGTCATTTCGCGACCTGGCTGGACGGCCCGTTCCGGTCGGACGTCTTTGCGCATGATATCGGCATCACGCATGACGGCTGGCTTGCCGAAAGGGTCGTGCTTCCCGCGGCTGCGCTGATCCGGGTGCCCGACGCGCTGGCCGATGCGGATGTCGCAGGCCTCGCCTCCGCCGGCCTGACCGCCTGGAATGCACTGGTCGAGGTCTGTCGGGTCGAGGCCGGCGACACCGTGCTCTGCCTCGGCACCGGTAGCGTGGCGCTGGCGGCACTGAAGATCGCCAAAGTCCGTGGCGCACGCGTGGCGATCACGTCGTCGCAGGACGCGAAACTCGAGACGGCGCGCAGCCTCGGCGCGGACATCACGGTCAATTACCGGACGTCACCGGATTGGGCGGCCGAGGTGATCGCGCAGACCGAGGGGAAGGGCGCCGACATCGTGATCGAAACCGGCGGCGTCGATACGCTGGGGAACTCGATCGCAGCCGCGGCGATCAATGCGCGGATCATCGTCATCGGCGTTTCACCGGGCGAGGGGCCGGCGATCCCCGATTATCTGTCGCTCATCACGAAGAACGTGACGATCCGCGGCATCGCCAATGGCAGCCGCGCGATGTTCGTCGATCTGCTCAACGCGATGGTAGCGAACCGGATGACAACCGTCGTCGACCGGACGTTCGCCTTCGACGATGCACCGGACGCCGTCCGCTATTTCGCCGCGGCAGGGCATCTGGGCAAGGTGATGATCGCGTTCTGATTACTGCAGCACGTCTGCCGCTGCGCACGTCTCTCACGGGGTTTCCTGCGCTGCCGCGCTTGATCTGGGTAGGCACGAATGACCAGTGTTGAAAAGCTTGGAGCGTTTTTCAAATGACCAACCGTCGGTCAGACCTGCGAAGGCAGCTTTCGTTCAGGCACGACCCAAGCCGCGCACATGCTCCCACACATTGGAGATCACGACCGATCCCTCTCCTACCGAGGACGCGACGCGTTTCACCGATCCGGCGCGCACGTCCCCGACGGCATAGATGCCCGCACAGGACGTGGCGAAAGGTGATAACGCGCCAGCCTCTTCGCCGGTGAGCACGAAGCCCTTGTCGTCGAGAGCGACCAGTTCGGCGAGCCAGCCCGTATTGGGTGCCGCACCGACCATCACGAAGACGGCGCAGCTTGCCACGGTGCGGTCGCCGTCTTCGTTGCGGATCGTCACCGCCTCCAGATTGTCCCCGCCATGAAGGCCGACGGCATGGGTGCCGTATTCGATGGTGATCGCGGGGTCTGCCTCGAGCCTGCTCGACAGATAGCTGGACATGGACGAGGCCAGGGTGTCGCCGCGCACCAGCAGGCGAACGTGGCGCGCCGTACGGCTGAGGAACATCGCCGCCTGCCCGGCCGAATTGCCGCCGCCGATGACCAACACCTCCGTATCGCGGCAGAAGCGCGCCTCATTCTCGGTCGCTGCATAATAGATGCCCGTGCCCTCGAACTCGGCGAGGCGTGCGATCGGCAGGCGTCTGTACTGGACCCCGGTGGCAACCACGACAGAGGCGGCGAGAACGCGCCGACCATTGGCGAAGGTTGCACAGAAGGCGCCATTGTCGAGCTGGTCCAGCGACTCGATGCGGCGGGGCATGACGAAGCGTGTGCCGAACTTCATCGCCTGCACCTCGCCGCGCCACACGAGATCGGCGCCGGAGATGCCAGTGGGAAAGCCCATATAATTCTCGATACGGCTGGACGTGCCGGCCTGGCCGCCGATCGCGGTC
>NZ_JPJC01000249.1:35643-37016 GCF_000733135.1 Sphingomonas sp. FUKUSWIS1 | reverse complement strand
CCCGCCGACACGCCGGCGGGGCCGGCCCCGACGATGAGCACGTCGAAGGCCTCGTCTTCGGGAACGTCCTGATCGAGTCCGAGCAGCCGTGCCACCTTCTCCGGCGTCGGATCGCTCACCACCACGTCGCGGCCGAACACGACGACGGGCTCTAGCGGCGCGGTTCCGCAACTGCTGGCGACATGCGCGGCTTCGGCGCTGCCGAGCGGGTAGGACCGGTAGGGCAGGCGGTTGCGCGCAGCGAACTCGGCCACACGTCTGACGGCTCTGTCCTCGTCTTCGCCAACCAGAACCAGCATGCCATCGCCGGCATCCAGCTGCCGCCGACGGCGCGCGGCCAGGACCGTGATCACGATGTCCGACATCTCCGGTATCGCCGCCATCAGGCGAAGCATCGCGGATCGCGGGACTTCGACGACGGTCGTGTCGCTCGCGGCGCGCATCGGCAGCGACCAGGTGCCGCCGGACAGCAGAGAGATTTCGCTCATGAACTGGGTGGGCCCCAGCGTCGACGGCACGAGCCGATCGCCCGTGAACGGGTTGACGACCTCGATCTCCCCCTCTTCGACATACACGAAGCGGTCGGCCGGCGCGCCGATCTCGGCGAGCATTATTCCCTTGGGATAGTGCTTACGCGTCCCTGCGGCCCGGATCGCGGCAATATGCGCAGGCTGTAGCGGAACCCGCTGCATTTCCCGCAGGTCACGGCCGATCGTTTCCATGAGCGCTGTCCCCTATCCCCCTCGACACTAGCCCGGCGAACGTGACGACGGCAATCGCCCGGGAACGGCCCAGGCCACATGCGGGCGCGACCCGATACGCTGCCCGATCGCATTGACGCCGTTCGGGACAGCTTGCAGGACCACCGGGCGGGCAGGGAAAAGGGGCGGCTTTGTGCATCCAGCGGCGAATTTCGAGCTGATCATCCTGATGTTCCTGGTGGTGCTGGGGCTTCACTATCTGGCCCGGCGTCTGTCGCTGCCACCAGCAGCCGCGCTGATCGTCGGCGGATGCGCCGTCGCCTTCGTACCGGGTGTGCAAGGGATCGCGATCGATCCGGAGCTCGTGCTTGTCCTGTTTCTCCCGCCCCTGCTGATGGACGGCGCGTGGTTCACCGCGGTCGCGCCATTCCGGCGGCACATGGCCGGCATTCTTTCGCTGGCGGTTGGCGCCGTCTTCTTCACCACGGCGGTTGTGGCGGTCGTGACCAGGCTGCTGATGCCGGAACTGCCCTGGGCCGCCTGCGTCGCGCTGGGCGCGATCCTGTCGCCGCCCGATGCGGTATCCGCCCGCGCCGTGTTGCAACGGGTGACGCTCCCGCGCAGGCTGACCACGCTCCTCGAGGGCGAAAGCCTGCTCAACGATGCCGCGGG
>NZ_JPJC01000249.1:0-35491 GCF_000733135.1 Sphingomonas sp. FUKUSWIS1 | reverse complement strand
AACGTTTTTCGTGCTGGTGGCGGGCGGCATCGCGGTCGGCGCGGCGATCGGCGGGCTCTGGGTGGTTCTGCTCCGCCGGCTCGGCGATGATACGCTGATGATCGCAGCGACCGTGCTGGTCTGCTGGAGCGCCTATATCGCGGGCGAACTGCTGCACGTGTCCGGCGTCATTGCCGTCGTCACCGCGGGCCTTGTCTGCGGCTGGTATCAGCATGTCGTCTTCACCGCCCGCGTGCGCATCCGGGCAATGGCATTCTGGCAGGTGCTGGTGTTCCTTCTCGAAGCCACCGTGTTCCTGCTTATCGGCCTGTCCTTGCGGGGGTTGCTGGACCGGGTCGGCGGGGTCGATATCGTCATAGACACGATGGCGCGGCCTGTGCTGCTCATCGTCCTGGCGGTCGTCGCCGCGCGGTTCCTGTGGATCTTCGCGGTCGATGCCGGCGTCGCCACCGGTCGCCGCATCGGGTGGACGCGACAGCAACCGCTCGGAACGCGGGCGGCGGTGGTGATGAGCTGGGCCGGGATGCGCGGCGTGGTGACGCTCGCGGTCGCGCTCTCGCTGCCCGAGGCGATGCCGGCGCGGGATCTGATGCTCGTCACCGCCTTCGTCGTGATCCTCGTTACCGTCCTGGTGCAGGGCACCTCGCTCGGCTGGGTCATCTGGGCCCTGAAGCCGCACGACGACGGCAGCGCGCGACCGCCGCTTGATCTGCACGCCGCCGAGATGATGCTGTTCCAGGCGCAGTTGGCGCTTGTCGAGCGCGAGGCGGTGGCGGTCGACGGCACGGTCATCCATCCGCAGCTCCTGCGGCGCTACCGCACCCGTGCAACGGCGGCGGATGCGTTCGACGGTACGGCGGAGGAGCGAAACGTGGCGATCGCCAGCCATTTCGACGTCATCATCGCCGCGGTCGCGGCCGGCCGCGCCGAGCTGGTTCGCCTGCACCGTGCCGGCCGCATCGATGACGAGACGCTCCACGATCTCGAGCACGATCTCGACCTCGAGGAGCTGGCCGCAGCGGCAGCGAAGGGGTGAACAAGCTTGGTCGCTTGGAGCCGCGATGAAGAGGCGTGGACGTCGGCCGGATCAATAGGGCGGATCACGCCTCTCACGCTGGGCGCGGGCGGCCTGCGTCCACCAGCCGAGATCGTCGGCGAAGCGGGGGAAGGCGCGGGTGAGGGCGGCGCCACCGTCGCCCGCTGGTTTTCCGCTCGTATCGAAGGCATGGCCGATCCCACCCACCGCGATCGTACTGGACACCACCACCATGCCCATCTCGGACAGGATGCCGTGCCATGCGAGGCCGGCACGCGCACCGGCGAAACGTCCGGCCGAATAGCTGACGATCGCCGCTGGCCGCCAGTACCATTCCTCCAGGAAGTGGTCGGTGAGGTTCTTGAGTCCGGGCTGCACGCCCCAGTTATATTCGCCGGCCACGAAGACGAAGGCGTCGGCCGTCCTGATCTTTTCTGCGAGTGCTTCCAGCGCGGGCGGCGCCTCGCCGCTGGGATGTTCCTTGTACATCCGGTCGAGCATGGGGAGGTCGACCGCCCTGGCGTCGATGAGCTCGGCCGATGCACCGCGTTCGGCAAAGGCGCGGACGAGCCACTCGGCGAGGCGAATGCCCTGCCGGTCGGAACGATAGGAGCCGTAGAAGATCAGAACTCGGTCGCGCATCGCGGCAATTCCTCGTGAAGCGTGTCGTGCAGAAGCACGGAGCGCCCCATCGCTCCGTGCCCTGCCATGGATCAGCCTTCGATGAAGGCCAGCAGATCGGCGTTGATCCGATCGGCGTTGGTAACCGGCATGCCGTGGGGAAAGCCGGGGTAGGAGATGAGCTTGGCGTCTTTCACGATTTCAGCCGACATCTTGCCGGTCGTGGCAAACGGAACAACCTGGTCGTCCTCGCCGTGCAGGACCAGCGTCGGCACGTCGATCGCCTTGAGATCGTCGGTGAAGTCGGTCTCGGAGAAGGCCTTGATGCCCAGCGTATGGGCGAGCGCCGAGCCCATCATGCCCTGGCGCCACCAGTTGAGCCGCACCGCCTCTTTCACCTCCGCGCCGTCGCGGTTGTAGCCGAAGAAGGGCAGCGTGAAGTCGTAATAGAATTGAGAACGGTTCGTGGCCGTCTGCTCGCGGACCATGTCGAATACGTCCATCGGCACGCCGTCCGGGTTGGCATCGGTCTTGACCATGATGGGTGCGACCGCACTGACCAGCACGGCCTTTTTGACCCGCCCGGGCTTGGCGCGCGCGACATAGCGGGCGACCTCGCCACCGCCGGTCGAGTGGCCGACATGGACGGCATCGCGCAGATCGAGCGCGTCGGTCAGCGCGATGACATCGGTGACATAGCTGTCCATGTCGTGACCGCCCGCCGACTGGGTCGAACGGCCATGCCCGCGGCGGTCATGCGCGATAACACGATAGCCCTTCTGGACGAAGAACATCATCTGCGCGTCCCAGTCATCCGCGCTGAGCGGCCAGCCGTGGTGGAACATGACGACGGGCGCATCCATGTTGCCCCAGTCCTTGTAGAAGATTTCGGTCTTGTCGACGGTGGTGACGAACGGCATTCGATGTCTCCTCGGGCTTGGTCGGGTACGCGGCACGCTACAGAGTGAAGGTGACAATCAGGCGGCGTCGACGAGGACGATCTCTCTATCCTTGATAGCGGTCATGCGCAGCACGGCCTAGTCGGCAACGGTGGCCCCCTCTCGCCGATCGAGACGCGTGAAGTTGACCTTGATACGACCCGATCGCCGGTATCAAGTCGCTACTCTGGTCGGCGCCGACTGGATATTCGGCGATTGCCTTCGGCAGGGCCTGCACCGCGTCGGAATGCGCCGCCTCGCGCGCATCGCGACACCGACCGAATAGACGTTGCCGAGGCAGAATTCGTCGGTCGCGAATTTGGGGAGCACGCAGACGTCGGCGGCCGTCAGGCTCGGTCCCCGCCGGGCAGCTGTTCAATGTCGGGCGAATGTGCATGATTGGCCATGACCGCAGCGCATCGGCAACGCCTTGTTCGCTATCTGGGCATTTGGGCCGCATGGCTGGCTGTCGCGGTGGTGACGGCGTTCCAGACCTATGCCGCGGGTTTCGCGGGTGGGCCAAAGCTCGCGCTGGGGCAGGCATTGGTCAATGGACTGATCTGGTATTCGGCCTGGGCAGCACTGACGCCCGGGGTCGTCGCGGTGGCGCGGGCGTTCGCCGACGAGCGGCGGCTGGGCAGGCTGCTGGCCATCCATCTGGCCTTCGGGCTGCTCTTCGCGGTGCTGCACGCGGCGCTCTACAGTGCGATGAACGCGATGATCTATGTCCGCGCGCCCTGGGCGCCGTGGAGCAATGGGCTGCTGATCACGAAGCTGGCGATCAGCATCCACGTCCATCTGATGATCTACGCGCTGCTCGTCGCGATCGTGCTCGGCGCGCGCGCCTATCGGACGATGCGCGATCGCGAAGTCGCGGCGGCGCGGCTGGAGGCGCAGCTCGCAGAGGCGGAAACCGCGGCGTTGCGCGCGCAGTTGCAGCCGCACTTCCTGTTCAACACCCTCAACGCCATTTCCGCGCTGGTGCCCGACGATCCGATCGTCGCCCAGCGGCTGATCGCGCGGCTGGGCGATCTGCTGCGACTGTCGATCGATCAGCGCAGGTCGCAGCACAGCGCGCTCGCCGATGAACTCGACTTTACCGACACGTATCTCGCGATCGAGGAAGCCCGGTTGGGCGAGCGACTGCGGATCGTCCGCGCCATCGCGCCCGGGTTGGAGACCGTCCAGGTGCCGGCGCTGCTGCTGCAGCCGCTGGTCGAGAACGCGGTGCGCCACGGGATTGCGCCGACGATCGAAGGTGGCACGCTGACGATCGAGGCGAAGCCCGCGGGTGACATGCTGTGGATCAGCATCGCCGACAACGGCAAGGGCGCGGGCGCGATCCGCGAGGGCGTCGGGCTCGGCAACGCACGCCTCAGGTTGCGCCACCTCTACGGCGAGCGCCAGTCGCTCGAGATCGACACAGCGCCGGGCGAAGGTTTCCGTGTCATCATCCTGGTGCCGCAGTGATCCGGACCCTCATTGTCGATGATGAGCCGCTGGCACGCCGCGCTTTGCGCCAGTCGCTGGCAGGGCACGACGATTTCGAAGTGGTCGGCGAAGCGGGGCACGGGGCGGAAGCAGTGGCGGCAATCGGCACGCTGCGGCCCGACCTTGTGTTCCTCGACGTCCAGATGCCCGAGATGGACGGCTTCGGCGTGATCGAGGCCATCGGCGTGGATGCGATGCCGCTGGTCGTGTTCGTGACGGCGTTCGATGCCTATGCGGTGCGCGCCTTCGAGGCGGAGGCGCTCGATTACCTGCTCAAGCCGTTCGACGACCAGCGCTTTGCCCGCGTTATCGAGCGGGTGCGGCGACACATCGACACGGGCGACGGCCAGCGCGACGGGATGCGATCGCTGCTCGGCGGGCAGGGCCGGCTAGTCGCGCGCGGCAATGGCGCGGCGCAACTGGTTCGGCTCGACGAGATCGACTGGATCAGTGCGGCGGGCGACTATGCCGAAGTCCATGCCGGCGGACGCAGCTTGCTGATCCACGAATCATTGACGTCGCTCGAGGCGCGGCTGCCCCATGCCGCGTTCGCGCGCATCCATCGCGCCGCGATCGTCCGGCTCGACCGATTGGTCGAAGTCCGGCCCGGCACCCATGGCGACGGCTCGGTGCGGCTGGCGTGCGGCGCGGAGCTCCGGTTCAGCCGTCGATATCGCGAGCCAATCGACGGCTACCTTACCCGCTGATCCCGCTTAACGATCCGCTGGACCCGCCCGGCGAAAATCCATTGCCGGGAAACCCCGTTCCGGGCCCGTATGCCGCTCAACCAAAACAGGGGGTGGGCATGGGGTTGAGGCACAGGGCATATGCACCTTTCAGGTTTCCGACGGCGGTAATCGCGCTGGCGATCCTGTTCCACGCAAGCCCTTCATCGGCGCAACTCGCCAACCCCCGGGCCATGATCAAGCTCCACGCTGAAGGCCGCCAGGCCCCGCGTGCGACGATCGCCGACATGGCGTGGATCGAGGGCCACTGGATCGGCGACATGCCCGATGGGCCGGTCGAGCATGTGCTTCTCAGTCCTCGCTTTGGGCAGCTTCCGGGCTTCGTCCGCGCGTTAGCTCCCCAGAACCTGGCCTTTTACGAGATCGGCGTGTTCGTCGAGATTGGAAATTCGCTGACTCTTCGGGTCAAGCACTTCACGCCGGAACTCGCCGGTTGGGAAGCGCAGGCGGCTTATATCGACCGTCCGCTGGTCGATCGCGATTCGACCAGCTTCTACTTCGACGGCGCGACTTTCTCGCGAACCGGGCCGGATAGCTTCACGGTCTATTTTCTCAATCGCTCGGACGGCCAGGAACGTGAGACACTCGTGATTCCCTTCCGGCGTACATCAGGCCCCGCGCGGCGAAGCGATGGAGCACCGTCATGAGCGCGCTATGCAAGCTTTACGCCGTTGCCTGTTGCTTGCTGGCGCTGTTCGTCGCTCCGGCGATGGCGCAGCCGCAGGGCCGGCTGGTTGTCAGCACGCTGCAATCGACCAGCTTCGCCGGCAGCAAGATCGGCATTTCGCCAGTCCGCAACCTCACGGTCTACCTGCCGCCGCGCTACGCCGAGGCAGGCAAGCGATTTCCCGTCCTCTACTTCCTCAACTATTTCTTCGAAGATCACCGCGAACCCTTCGCCAGCCACGGCGCAAAGGCGTTGCTGGACAAGGCGATAGGGCAGGGTCTGATCGGCGACGTCATCGTCGTGACCGCCGACTTCACGACCCCCGCGGGCAGTTCATGGTACGTGAATTCGCCGGCGACGGGCAATTGGGAGGATTTCATGGTGCGCGAGCTGGTGCCGCACATCGATGCCACCTACCGCACGCTTCCTACCCGGGATTCGCGCGGGATCGCGGGGGACGGTCCGGGGGCGTATGGCGCGATCCGTTTCGGCATGCGCCATCCCGAAATATTCGGCGCGGTCTATGGCATGCAGCCGGTGGCGAGCGGGCCGAATATCCAGCCGACGCACAGCCGCCCGAACTTCGAACGCATGGCGCGCGCGACATCGCTCGACGATCTGCGGGACGACGGCTTCTCGCTGATCTTCACGTCGATCTATCAGGCCTTTTCGCCGAACCCCAATCGACCGCCGCTGTTCTTCGATCCACCGGCGCGGCGTGTCGACGGGCGCATCGTAGTGGACAGCGACCGTACGGCGCGTTTTAAACAGGGATTCGCGCTGTCGGCCTTGCTCCCCGCTTATGCCGACAATCTCAAATCGCTGCGGGGCTTCAAGTTCGACTGGGGGCGTCAGGACACGCTGGTCGATCATGTCTATGGCGCGCAGGCCTTTTCCAATCTCCTCGCCGAATATGGCGTGCCGCATGAAGCCGAGGAGCATGGCGGCGGCTTTCGCGACCGGCATTGGGGCGAGCAGGGGCGCTTCTACATCGATGTGCTGCCCTTCATCGCGCGGCACCTGTTGTTCGGACCTCCCGCGACGCCGACCGAACGCGTCAACGCCGCACACGGAAAGCTGCGCGAGTCGATACTTTCCAACGATGCCGATGCGCGCGCCGCGCTCTACCGCGCGGACGCGCTGAGCATGCCTGAATATCAACCCGCGCTGCATGGCACCCGCCAGATTGCCGCCTATCACCGCGCGATGCGTGAACGGCGGCAGGTGGTCAGCTATGTGCCGGTCGCAAGCGAAGTCTTCGACCTGGGCAACACACTGGTCGAGATCGGAACCTTCACGATCCGCTGGTCCGACCGCGCCGACGAGGAGCGGGGAAAATACGCGCATGTCTGGGGCGTCGAGCGGGACGGCAGCCTGAGGCTCAAGGCCGACACCTGGGGCTATTTCCGCCCGCTGGCCGATCCCGCGGGCTTCTTCACCGCGATCCCGGAGCCGTCGTCCTCGCCCATCCCGTTAGCCGCAGGCGATCGGTCCGTGGGCGAATTCCTACGGGCGCATAACGACCGCGACGCCGAGGCCGTGCGGACCAAGGATGTCGAGGCGAAACTCGTGGATTATACCGACGACGCCATCTTCATGCCCTTCGCCGAAACGCCCAAACGCGGCATGGCCGAGATCCGCCCCTATCTGACCGCCTATACCGCAGCGGGAACCGGCGCGACCTTCCGCGATGTGCGGGTCTGGACCCTGGCGTTCGAAAATCACGGTACGTGGGTAATCGAATATCCCAAATTCCGCGTCGAGTGGACCGCGGGGGGGCAGTCGGGCACCGTCAAGGGCGGGGGAATCCGGCTGTGGCAGCGTCAGGCTGGCGGCTCGCTCAGGCTGCATCGCCAGATCGGAACACACGACTATGTCGTCCCGGCCCGTTGAGGCGGCGCCCCGCTTGGTCCGGATTGGCGGCAGGCATTCCGCTATCAGCCTGACATCGGAGCTCTTCGTTCGAGGCGGGCATTTACAGGCGTCGCGAGTTTCTCAGATCACGACTGGGCAAGGCTTGATAAGCGTGGGTTACCCAAAGAGATCACGAATTCGCGAATTTTAGAATTGTTTGCACCCCTGTCGGCGAAGGTAACCGGGCATGAACAGATGTCCGAAGGTTGGGCGCGCAAACGTCGCCTGGAATGTCCCGAAGGCGGTCGTCCTGGCCGTTGTTCAGGCGGGCACTCCTTGCGCTGCCGGTAGAGCAGTGATGTCAGATGATCCCGACCAGAGATTGACGCCGCCATCGTCGGCCGCGTTGTCGATCGCGGTGAGTTCGTCGGCGGAAAAGTCGAGCGTCTTCAGCGAGTCGAGGGAGTCGTCGAGCTGTTCGACCGTGCGGGCGCCGATCAGCGCCGACGTGACGCGCGGGTCGCGCAAGACCCACGCGATCGCCATCTGGGCCAGGGTTTGTCCACGCTCACCCGCGATATCGTTCAAGGTACGGATGGCAGCAAGGTTCTGATCCGTGAGCAAGGCCTGTGACAGCGACCCGTCACGGGTGGCTCGCGCATCCTGCGGGACGCCCTGGAGGTATTTGTTCGTCAGCATGCCCTGCGCCAAGGGTGAGAAGGCAATGCAGCCGACGCCCAGTTCCTCCAGCGTCGCCAGCAGGTCGCGCTCGATCCACCGGTTAAGAATCGAATAGCTGGGCTGGTGGATGAACAGCGGCACCTTTTCCGCGGCCAGGATCTCGGCCGCACGGCGGGTCAGCCCCGGCTCGTAGGAGGAGATGCCGACATACAGTGCCTTGCCCTGTCGATGGAGCTGCACCAGCGCGCCCATCGTCTCCTCGAGCGGGGTCGCGGCATCCACCCGGTGTGAATAGAAGATGTCGACATAGTCGAGGCCCATCCGCTTGAGGCTCTGGTCGCAACTCGCAATCAGGTATTTTTTGGATGAACCGACATCGCCATACGGTCCGGGCCACATGTCCCAACCCGCCTTGGTCGAGATGATGAGTTCGTCGCGATGGGCCGCGAAATCAGAGGCGAGGACGCGACCGAAATTCTCCTCCGCCGAGCCATAGGGCGGGCCGTAATTGTTGGCGAGATCGAAGTGGGTCACGCCACGATCGAATGCCCGCCGCAGGATGGCTCGCCCCGTCTCGAACACATCCTGTCCGCCGAAGTTCTGCCACAGCCCCAGGCTGATTGCCGGGAGCCTCAGCCCGCTTCGGCCGGTGCGTCGATAGGGCATGCCGCTGTCATACCGGAGCGGGGACGCGACGTACGGACGGGGAAACGACATTGGTGACTCCTTGTGAACGTCTTCGATGCGCAACGCGCAAACCGTTTCGGCGCAGCGTGCATCACTCTTCTGAACTGCCTCGATCGCGTTGGGCATGTGCGCGGTGCAGCGCTGCAGTTAGGCACGGAAGCTGCCCTAAAGCTGGCCTAGATCAGCCATTCGAAAGCACGCTTCAGTCGTGCCGCACCATTGGTGTCGAACGGCCGACCATGAGCGAAGATCACCCGGTCAGGCTCGAGCGCCACGATCGCTCGCACCGCGTTTCTAGCGTCCGCGCCGCCTAGCCGTACTGGCAGCCGAAGGTACCGTGCGGTCGTGCCGTCCGTGGCAGCGGAGGCCTGCATCAATAGCCGCGTGACAGGCGGCAGCTTGTCAGCATCGAGGTTTTCGATGAGGTCGACGAGCACGAGCGTCTTGGTCTGCCGGTGAAAGAACCAAATCTCGTTGAAGCCAGCCCCTGCCGGCACCATGCCTTGATCAAGTGTGTCCGACCATTCGGCCGGGGCCGTTCCACCGAGTTCGGCATCGAACCGCACCGACGATGCGCGGACCTGTGCCCGGTCCCGCAGCCCTGGCGCGGCCCAGGTGGTCGCATCCGGATAGGCCCGTTGCCAATCGGCAATGTATGTCCAGTGCGCGATGTTGGGGGCAACGAGATGCTGTACCCGTCCCAGCGCTTCGATCGCCTTGGCCAGCTCGGCCGAATAGGGGGTCGGCGAATGTAGAAGGAGATCGCCATTTTCGAGCCGGATGATCGTCATGCGCACGGGCAGCGCTATCCCCATCGCGTTTATTGGTCCGCTGTCGACGATCCAGACACCCTCGGCAAAGACTTTCGGGACATCGAGTGGCGGGTAGGTCGCGCGATGCCGGGCTTGGGTATCGTCCGGGCGTCGATGACTGTCTGCTAACGTCCAAAATCCAAGGGCGGCAACGCCGATGACACCCGCCGCGCCGGCGATCCGACGCCGTCTGCGCGCCCTTGAGGACGCCTGGTCGGCAAAGAAGCGTCGCATATCCGCCAGCAGTACCCCAGGCTGTTCGAGCGCCGCGAAATGGCCGCCTGCCTCCATCTCGTTCCAGTGAACGATGTTGTAGGTCTTGCGTGCGTGTGAGCGCGGGGGCGGCGGGAAGACGGGGTCGGGGAAGGCTGCGACGCCGGTGGGCACCTTGACACGGCTGCCTGCCGGAAGTTCGCCCGAACCCTCCAGCATACGGCCGCGATACATCCAAGTGGACGTGATGAAGGACCCCTCGACAAGGTACAGCATGATGTTGGTGAGGAGCGTATCTTCGTCGAACGCCTGCCAGAGATCGGGCCTACCCTGTTCATCACGCGGAACGTCCGCCCAAGCGCCGAACTTTTCCAGAATCCAGGCGGCAACGCCGACGGGACTGTCCGACATGGCAATGCCGAGCGTCTGCGGACGCGTGCCTTGCTCCTGTGCGTAGCCGGTTTCCTCTTTCGCCAGCGTAGCACGTCGGGCCGCCCAAGCGAGTTCGTCGGGCGTCTTCGGCGATACGTCCGCCGCCTGAAGGAGAACCATGTTGAGATGCAGCGCGGCCACGGCTTCGGGATGATCGTGCGCCATCCAGCTCCCGATCGCCGCGCCCCAGTCACCACCTTGCACCAGATAGCGCGCATCGCCGAAAAGCTCGGTCATCAGACCGTGCATCAACTCGCCCGTCCGGCGCGGTCCGATCGGCGCGGCGGGGCGCCCGGAAAAGGCGTAGCCCGGAAGCGACGGCACGACGACGTCATGGCCGTCGGCGACCAATGGCGCGATGAGCGCCTCGAATTCCATGAACGAGCCCGGCCAGCCATGCAGCAGGAGCAGGGGTGGGCGCGACCCATCGCCCCGCGCATGAATGAAGTGAAGCTTTTCGCCCAGCACCTCCGTCGTGAACTGGGGTAGAGCATTCAGCCGACGTTCCTGCGCGCGCCAGTCGAACCGCATGCGCCAATGGTCCACGAGCCGCTTGAGATCCGCAAGCCCGACCCCTGACGTCCAGCTTCCGGCGTCCGGCAGCGCGCCCCAGTCGAACGATGCGACCTTGGCGTTGATGCCGGCGAGCCGCTCGTCGGGTACTGCAATCGTAAAGGGCTTTGCCATCTCGTGTCCTTGCGTTCCAAGGGCGCGCGCCCCGTCTCGAGCAACACCAACGCACGCACCTGCGTCGCGTTCAAAATTGTCCGGTATTCCGTAGTGAGAGCACCTCTCGAAGCTCGAGCCCGATACGGTGAGATGGGTTCTGCGGCGCTCGTAGGACACCGCAGCGCTTTTAGAACGTTAAGCGGCTATGCATGATTACAGTCCAGCCCCTCCGACGCCACAGCGTCCTCTAGCCGACGCAGTGCGGCCAAGCACCCCGAGCATGGTCCAATGAGCGCGGATCACACACTCGCTGGACACCGGGTGGTGATCACCGGTGCATCGAGCGGTATTGGCGCGGCGACGGCGGTGGCCTTCGCGGCGGCGGGCGCACGGGTCGTCCTGGGTGCCCGCGGCAGGGAAGGGCTGGACGACGTCGCTAGCCGCTGTGCCGCGGCGGGTGGAATTGCGATTGTCCGACCCGTCGACTGTACCGATGCAGCCGCAGTGGCGGCATTCGCTGCCGAGGCCCGCGACCTGCTCGGTGGCATCGACCTGTGGTTCAGCTGCGAGGGCGTCGGCGTGCTCGGCCGGTATGAGGACGTGCCGATCGCAGACCATGCGCGCGTCGTCGACGTCAACCTCGTCGCTCACATGAATGATGTGCACGCAGTGCTGCCGATCTTCTTGGCGCAGGATCGCGGCACCTGGGTCAACATGATCTCGGCCGGCGGCTTCGTCGCGACGCCGTATGCGGCGGCCTATTCGGCGAGCAAGTTCGGGTTGCGCGGGTTCAGTGCGGCACTCCGCGGCGAGGTGTCGAAGCGCCCGCACATCCATATATGCGACGTCTGTCCGACCTTCGTCGACACGCCCGGCGTCGACCATGCCGGCAACTATACGGGCGCACGGCTCGCGTTGCCGCCGGGTTCGCTCGCACCCGAGACGGTAGCGAAGGCCGTCGTGCGGCTGGCCACGCGACCCCGCAACCTCACCGCAGTCGGTGCGCCTGCAATGGCGTTCAAGCTGGGGGAGTTCGCGGCGCCGAACCTGCTGGCGGCGATCCTGAGCGGCTTCCTCGACACCTGGTCAGCGCGCGCACCCGACGGCGACGACAGCGACGGGGTATTGTTCGAGCCCGGCGTTCCCGCCGGTCCGGATGGCGGGCGGCGCGATCCGCATCGGGGGCGCAAGGTCGCGGCTGCGACGTCCGGTATCGCGGTGCTCGGCCTTGCGGGTATCGGCATCTGGCTCGGTCGTCGCCGGTGAGCGACAACGACCGCGATCCTTCACTCGCGCCGGGCCAGGAGAGCGTGTGGCGCTTTCCCCGCCCGGCCGTTGCCGAAGCGAGCGAGCGGTGGATCCGTATCGAGCATAGCGGTGTCCTCGTCGCCGATACGCGCCGCGCTGTCCGCACGTTGGAGACCAGTCATCCGCCCAGCTGGTACCTGCCGCCCGACGCTCTGAGTCCAGGCCTGCTTCGCCGTTCGGAGCGACGCTCGTTCTGCGAGTGGAAGGGCCACGCCGTCTACTGGCACCTGGCGATCGGCGGCGAAGTGCTGCGCGACGTGGCGTGGAGCTATCCCGAGCCGACGCCGGCCTTTGCGGTATTGCGCGACCATGTCGCGTTCTACGCCGGTCCGCTCGATACATGCATGGTGGACGGCGAGCAGATGGTCCCGCAGCCCGGCGGATTTTATGGCGGCTGGATCACGTCGGACGTTGTGGGACCGTTCAAGGGCATACCGGGCAGCATGGGATGGTGACGGCCGTTCTGCCTGCCGGTCTTCGCGACTGGAGAGAAGCCCCACGGGTGCGGGCGCTGAACGATCGCGCGGTGAACGTCAGCGGCCGTTACGTCCTGTGCTGGCTGCAGCAGGCGCTGCGGGCTCGCGACAATCCGGTGATCGATGCGAGCATTCTGCTCGGCAACGCGCTCGGTTTGCCGGTCCTGGTGTACCACGGCGTGCGCGAGGATTATCCCTATGCCTCCGACCGGCTGCACCACTTTATCCTGGCGGCGAGCCGCGACCTTGGTACCGGGTGCACGAAGCGTGGTCTGGCCTGCGTTCACCACGTCGATCGGGCTGGGCACCGCGAAAAAGGTCTCGTGCACCGGCTTGGCGCCGATGCGGCGGCGATTGTGCTGGAGGACCAGCCGACCTTTGTCGCCCGCTGGCAGTCCGATAGGGTCGCTGCCCGCGCCGCGGCGCCGGTCTATGCGGTCGAGGCCGCGTGCCTGGTGCCCCCGGCCGTGCTGGGCGGCGACATCCGTGGACGATCGGGGTTCCTGCGACGCCACGAACCCGAGCGCTCCAACTGGGTGGAGACGGAGGAGGCGGTGCCGGAACAGCCCGCTTACGCCGGGACGCTGCCCTTCACGCCGGACAGGTTGGACACATGCGATCTCGACGCGCTGGTGACCAGTCTCGCGATCGATCATACGGTGCCGGTCAGCGACCTGCACCCGGCTGGCCGGAGCGCGGCAGAGGAACGGCTGCGGTGGCTGGTGACCGAGGTGCTGCCCGGCTATGCCGCAGCGCGCAACGACGCCACGCGCGCGGACGGCGCCAGCGGATTGTCGCCCTATCTGCACTTTGGCGTGCTGGGCCCGCGCGAGGTGATGGCCGCGGTCGCCGCGGTTGATGCAGGTAGCAAGCACAAGGCAAAGTTCGCCGACGAGCTCCTCGGATGGCGCGAGTGGTTCCACTACCAGGCGCGGAATCTTGCCGCGCCGGAGCGCTACGACCGCGTCGCCGGCTGGGCAGTCGACACACTCGCCGAGCATGCCGCCGATCGCCGACCCGAACTGGAGACGTTGAGCGCGATGCTCCACGGCGAAACGCGCGACGAGACCTGGAATGCCTGCCAGAAGCAATTCCTCCTCGACGGCTGGATGCACAACAATTTGCGGATGTACTGGGGCAAACGCATCATCGCGATGACGCCCAGCCCGGAAGCGGCATGGTCCACAGCGTGCTATCTCAACGACCGGCTCAGCCTCGACGGTCGCGACCCGTCGACCTACGGCAACATCGCCGCGACGTTCGCGGGCTCACCATCGGACTGCGAGCGACCGATCTACGGGCGCGTCTCGACACGCGGTGACGGCTCCACCCGGCGCAGGGACGGCGGCGACGAATGGCTCGCTGCGGCCGCGTCAAGGGCGGTGCCGCGGGTATCGGTTCCGGCGGAGGTGCCGGTCGATCCGTATCTCACCGGCGAGCCGACTATCTGAGCGGTCGTGCGACAGGGGGGGCTTTGACCTGCAGATGCGGCCGAACAAACGCCTGCATTCCCGGCCTCTCTGCCATAGCTTCCCATGCGTCACCACCGCGCCCGTCTTCAGAATGCCAATGATTTGCTGCTTTACCCGTCCATTCCGAGTGCGGATCCCGGTTCCAAATCGAGGGGAAAAACGGGGCGCGTCTCATCCGGCGCCCGCTGGCTTTCTCTCGCATTGGTTTGTCAGGATCGCGGATAGTCGATCGCCGAAAGTCGGAGCCGCCCGACCCGACCGAGCCTGCGTCCCACGAAAAAACGGGGCGGCCGTGCGCCGCCCCAAGGGGGGGTGTTAGCGACCAATGTACCGGTCGATCGAGGGTGTCCGATCGGCACGCTGCTCGTTATTTGCGTTTTCCCCGTATCTGTTCGATCACGTCCGCAGCAGCATAGATTGTCGGCTGCACGTTGAGTCCTGGGAATGTAGCCTGGTCGCCCGATCCCATCTGGATCACGACCGTGGTCTGTGCAGACTGGCTCGGACGCCAGCGTTCCAACACCTGATAGGGAACGTCACCGCCGCCAAAACCACCCGTCGTAGGGCCATTTGGCACGGCTGCATCGGCCACCCCTGGAGGGCTGCCCGCCTGACTGGCCGAACCCATAGAAGCGCTGGCGCCGGTCCCTGTCGAGAAGCTCGGGCCGGTTTTGTCGCGCAGGTCGGAGCCGCCACCAGCAGCAAGGTCGCGCGTCTCGGCCTTGATGACGGCGAACCACTCCTTACCCGCATCCTGGGTGAGTTCCGCCGCCCGCAACATGGCGAATTTGGCGACATCATCGGGCTTTGCGCCCTTCGCGCCAGTATAGACGATGGTTACCCTGCCGTCAGCGCCAATAGACGACTGATAGCCGACGTCACTTGCAGCCTTCGCTGCCTTATACCCCTTTTGCGCAACAGCCGGGGTACAGATCAATGCCGCTACTATCAGGACTGCATATTTCATCATGCCCTCCATCACGAAAGGAGATCGGGACGGTTTCGACCGTCCCGATCGCATAGCTTCAATACTGCAACAGGATGCCGAAGACGATTCGCCGATCGTTCAGGAAACTGAACCGATCATACAATTGTCCGCTCTGGTCGATTTGAACGCGCGCCTTGCTCTTCGTGTCGAGGATGTTGGCGACTGACGTGCGCAGCGTCAGGGGGCCGATCCTGTATCGAACCGAAGCGTCAAGGAACCCGGCCGCCGAGTTGTAGACGGGGTTGCCCGTCACATAGTCGCGGTAGGTCGTGAGATATTTCGAGCGCCAGTTATACGCCAGACGCATCTCGAGCGCGGAGTCCTGATAAATTCCGACCACGTTGAGGATGTGATCGGATTGTCCAAGAAGATCATCGACGCCGAACCGGAAAAAGGTCGTCTGGTCATCGACATTCCCGTCGCCATCACTGTCGACGCCGTTCGCAGGCGGTGTCGTCGACGAGTCGATATAGGTATAGTTTCCCTGGAAGCCGAGATGGCTCAGCACGCCCGGCAATTTGTCGAAGAACTGCTGGTAGCTGACCTCGATGCCTTTGACCTTCGCTTTGGCCTGATTCACCTGGCCATTGTAGATAATATTGACCGTCTGCCCGTCAAGCGTCGTCGTTCCCAACGCCAGATCGCCATTCGTGACGATATTCGACAAGCTTTTGTAGAATCCGGCGACGGAGAAATATCCCCCGCGGAAATAGCGCTCGATCGAGAGATCGAAGCTGTCGGCCGTGGTCGGTCGCAGCAGCGGGTTTCCGCGATTCACGCGGATGTCGCCTGCCGTGATGTTCTGGGCACCACGATCGATGCCGAACAACGGGTCATTCTCATCGGTGATCGGCGGGAAGTTCACGCGGTTCGTGGTCACGACATATTCCTGCGACGCACGCAGATCCTGTACGTTCGGCCGGCTCAGCCCCTTGCTGTACGCGAACCGCACGAGTTGCTGCGAGTCGACATTCCAGCGCAGGTTGAAGGACGGAAGCCAGTTCTCGTTGGTCTGCTTGAAGCTGATCGGTACGGCCGCCTGAGCCCCGTACGCGATCGACTGGGGCAGGAAGTCCGCGGGATCGTCGCGGCTCTCCGCATCATCGGTTCTGGTCCGCTCCAGGACACCATCGCCATCGGTGTCCGCAAACGCGGGTGTCTGGGCATCGGCCACGAACGGCCGGAACGCCTGGAACCCGGTCGATCGCAATTTGGTGCGGACGTATCGGACGCCGAAGTTTGCGGCGATCGACATGCCGTTGTCGAACTCGTGCTTGAGATCAAGGCGAGCGTACGCGTTCGCCGTCTGCTCCGTGATGTTGGACGTGTCCTCGGGGCGGAATATGGGGACCCCGAATTTGCTGCCGTCGTCCGTACCCCTGGGCACCCAGTTGTAATTGCCGTTTGCCAGCTGCGGCTCTGCGTTCAGATATTTGCGGAATGCGGAATAGTCGTTGAGAAGTGCGGAGTTCGCAAAGACGAAGGTCTGGTTCGGACCTTCGACCACGCCGCCCCGGAAGAAGTTGGCGAAGCTGATGGCTTCTGCAGCCTTGGTCGGTTCCTGAAAGGTGCCGACCACGCCGTAACCGCCGCGGCCATCCCATGCAGGCGAGATGGCACCCCAGTTCAGCGCCATTTCCGAGTTCGTCTGGCTCCGCTCGGAGTAGCGACCGCCGAATTTGACGCTGTCGAACCAGCCGGCAAGTCCGTCACTCCCCGACACGTCGTACGCGGTATCGGCACGGAAGGCGTAGAGATCGCCCTTGCCGACCTGGAACTGGTCGGCCGCGAATTGCCAGGTCGCGCCGTTCAGATCGCCGGCGGATGTCGGCGATGCGAGCGGATTGGCATCGCTGTCACCGCTGAAGCGCGTATTGCCCGGATTGAAGCGATGGGCCGGGTTGACCGAAAAGGCGATCCGCGGGTTATCGAGATCGGGCGCAATCTGCCAGTCGAGATAGGTGTTGAAGCCGCCCCAGATCTGACGCTGCCGTGCGCTTGCCTTGGTATATTGCCCGTCGACCGTCACCAGCAGGCGTTCGGTCGGCTGCCACCGCAGATTGAGGCTGAAATCCTCGGTCTTGCTCTCTTCCGTCCTGCCGATGCCGAGCGATCCGACCGGCGATCCCACCGCGCCCGTCCAGGCATCGATCCGGTTGGTGACGAAGCCCGATTCCATCAGACCGCCGCGGATCGGGATCAGCGTCTCGCAGTCGCCCGGGTTCGAGGGAAAGCCGCCCGCGCCGCTGCACATCGCGACACCGTCGGACCCGAAGCCCGGCTTGACCTTGAGATTGCTGATCCCTGCCGTCGTGCCCGTATCGTGCTCGGGGAACCACTCGAACGTCCGCTCGATGCTGTCCGTGTCCTCCTCGACCCGGATATACTTGGCCGTGAGTTGCAGCGTGTCATTCTTCCACTGCAGCGCGCCGTAATAGCTTCGACGATCACGATCGACATCGTTCGTACGCAACTGAAATCCCGGCGTCGTACCAAGGATGCGTGACGGATCCACGCCCGTGAACTCGGACAGCTTCGCCGCGCCGGTCAGGCTTGTCTGCGGAACATTGCCGGTTGCGTCGAGCACGCGTGGAAACGGCGAATTCTGCTGCCAGCCGTTGATACGCGAACTCAGCTTTGACCGTGAAACCGACGCTACCACGCCAAATTCACCGATCCCCGTCTTCCATCTGCTGCCGCCCGTGATGCTGCCCGACGGCGACGATTTCTTGCGAAGATCGGTGTAGGTATTGTCCGCCGAGATCGCGAGAAACGGCTTCTGGCGATCGAACGGCTCTAGTGTGCGCAGGTTGATCGTGCCGCTGATGCCGCCCTCGATGAGATCGGCCGTCTGGTTCTTGTAGACATCGACTGCGCCGATGAGCTCCGGCGGAATACTCGAGAAATCGAGCACGCGCCCGCCATTGGCGCTGAACGCGTCGCGGCCGTTAAATTCGGAGCGGACAAAGCCCAGGCCGCGGATCAGGTTGCCCTGGCCTTCGGGCGAGGGGAAATCGGGCGACGCGCCGCCGGTCGCGAACCGCGAGATCGTCACGCCCGGGACGCGCCCGAGCGCCTCTGCCACCGACAGATCGGGCAAGGTGGCGATGTCGGAGGCTGTGATCGAGTCGACGACCGTGTCGGCGTTGCGCTTGATGTCCTTCGCGCTTTCGAGTGCGGCGCGGATGCCCCTTACGACGATGTCCTCGGTCGTCGTCTCGTCGAGCTCGGTCGTCTGAGGCGCGGTCGCCGGGTCGGTATCCGGCAAACCGGATTTCGGCGGCGAGGTCTGCTCGTTTGCCGGTGACGAAACCGTCTGGGCCATGGCTGGTGACCCGATCAACGCTATCGAGAGCGCCGAAGTCGAAAGCAGAAAGCGCTTGGTCGAGCTTGATAACGCCGGAAAAACCGAATTTTGCATCACAGCATCCCCTCTTTGTCCGGTTTGTCCCGGGCTTCCTCCTCACCTGCGCCAGCTTCTGAGTGATTTAAGCTTTTGAGCTCGTCATCACGACCAGTCGTCAAATGTAAGAGTAATGCTACGTCCGCTTTCTGCGACAATCAAGAGCTGAATATTGCGACAGAATGCTTGTCTTTTAATCACTTGCCGACGTTCGCGACCGCGCTTGCCTTCCCGCGCTCAGGCTTTAATCAGGCGTAAGGCGCCAATAGGCGCGGGGAACAGGAGGGGCAGCGGCGATGCCATATTGTGGTGCACCCGCAAGATACGTGGTGGGCGTTCGTGGCAGAACAGTCTGACATTAGCAGCATCTGCATTGTCGGGGGCGGCACCGCAGGATGGATGGCCGCGGCCGCCTTGGCCGCCAAGCTGGCGGGGCTCCCGACAGCGATCACCTTGGTCGAGTCGGACGAGATCGGCACCGTGGGCGTCGGCGAAGCGACGCTGCCGCATATTCGTGCATTCAACCTCGCGCTCGGCATCGACGAAGCCGAAATGATGCGGGCGACGGAGGCCACCTACAAGCTGGGGATCGAGTTTTGCGACTGGGGCCGCCGCGGCGATCGATATATCCACCCGTTCGGTGATTTCGGGCCGACGACCAACGACGTGCCCTTCTATCAATACTGGCTGAAGTTGCGCCAATCGGGAGACCGGAGCCGGATCGACGAATATAGTTACCCGGTCATCGCCGCGGAGCAGGGCCGCTTTCGACGGCCCTCTGGTGACCTGGACGCCGTCGAGTCGACCTTTGGTTATGCCTATCAGTTCGACGCGGGGCTCTATGCGCGATTTCTCCGAGGCTTTGCCGAGAAAAGGGGGGTGTCGCGCACCGAGGGGAGGGTGGTCAGGGTCGTACAGGACGGTGAAACCGGCTTTGTGCGCAATGTCGTGCTGACGAACGGCACGACGCTATCCGCCGACCTGTTCATCGACTGCTCGGGGTTTCGAGGACTGCTGATCGAGACCGCCCTGCAAAGCGGCTATGACGATTGGAGCGAATGGCTGCCGTGCAATCGGGCGATCGCGGTCCCGACGGAAAGCAATGGTGCGCTGCGCCCGTTCACCCGGGCGACCGCGCGCACCGCGGGGTGGCAGTGGCGGATCCCGCTGCAACACCGTGTCGGCAACGGCCATGTCTATTGCAGCAGCTTCATTTCCGATGACGAGGCACATGATCAGCTCGTTGCCGGGCTCGACGCACCGATGCAGGCAGAGCCGCGCCGGCTGTCGTTCACGACGGGGCGGCGGCGCGAGTTCTGGAAGAAGAACGTCGTGGCGATCGGGCTAGCAGGCGGCTTCCTCGAGCCGCTCGAGTCGACGTCGATCAACCTGATCCAGGATGGCATCACCGAACTTCTCGCGGTCTTCCCGGACAAGGGATTCGCGGCGCGCGACATCGCGGAATATAACCGCCGCATAGGCCTTCACTATGAGCGCATCCGCGACTTCCTGCTGCTGCATTACGTCGCAACGCAACGCGACGACTCCGAGATGTGGCGCCATTTCCGCAATCTTCGCCTTCCCGACAGCCTGTCCGAGCGGATCGAGGCCTGGCGTAGCCGCGGTCACCTGATCCAATACGAGTTCGGCCTTTTCCTGTCGCCGAGCTGGGTCGCGGTGTTCCTGGGTCAGAATCTCGTTCCCGACCGGCATGATCCGCGCGTCGAGAACATGAGCGTCGATGCTCTGACGGCCAGAGCAACGGACGTGCGCGCGAAGGTCGATGCTGCGGTACGGCGGACACCCGATCATACCGCCTTTATCCGGGAAAGCGGAGGAGCGGCGCGTCTCGCCGTTGCCGGGGCTTGATTGGCGCACCGGGGGCACCTGTTGCATTTACGCCGGGTAACGACATCAGGCACATCGTGGTCTGCGGTGGAGGGCTTGCCGCCTGGATGACGGTGGCGATGCTTGCGCGCCAGCTGCCGGACACGGTGCGGATCACGTTTGCAGAGATCGATAGCGATCACCGGTGCGCCGACCTCTTCTACGGCACAGTGTCCGGTCCAGGCAGCTATGCGTTCAACCTGGCGGCCGGTGTCACCGAGCCCGCTCTCGTACTCGGCAGTTCCGCCGCTTTCTCCTGGGGTAGCAAATATGTGCACTGGGCTGAAGGCGGGCGATCCTGGATCCAGTGCTTCAACCTGGCGCTGCCGGTGATCGACGGCGTCCTGATGCACCAGTATATGGTACAGCAGGGCATGACGCGGCTCGACCCGTTCCTGCTCGGTGCAGTCGCGGGAAGTCGGGGCACGTTTGCGCATCCCCCGCGATCACCTGGTGCTGCCGGTCAGCAGCCGCTGGCGCGTGCGGAATATGGCTACCATTTCGACCCGGCAAGCCACGCCCGGTGTTTCGCCGCCGCCGTACCGCCCGGCCGCATCCACCATCTGAAGGGGGCGCTGACCCGGGTCGCGGTGGGCGACGGAGCGATCACCGGCATCGCGCTCGATGGTGCCGACATGGTGACGGCCGACCTGTATCTCGATTGCAGCGGACCGTCGGCCGAACTTCTATCTCGGCTCGATCCCGCGTGGCTGGGCGGGCGCGCGCTGCAGATCTCCGCAGACGACGTGGCCGAGGCCCGGCTTGGCCCGCCGGTTCGCAGCGTTTCGTTTCACGACCAGGGCTGGGCGGCACAGACCCCGCTGCGTGGGTCGACGCGATCGCTGACGGTCTCCGATGCAACTGCGTCGTGCAACGCGAGAGGCGGGCTGAGCGCGTCTGCGACGCTCGGGCGGCGCCGTCGGGCCTGGGCGGGGAACTGTGTCGGTATCGGGCACGCGGCCGGCATCGTCGAGCCCCTCACGCCGGCGCCCATGATGCTGCTCGAACGCGACATCGAGCGGTTGATGACGCTGATCCCCGTTTCGACTGCGTCGATGACCGTCGAGGAACGCGAGTATAACCGCAGGCATGGCGAGGATCACGATCATGCGATGCGCTTCACCCGCGCGCTTCTCGAAACGTCCGCCTTGCCGGACAGCGATTTCTGGCGCGCGGCCCGCGACACGCCGGACGCGGAGCTCGAGCACAAGCTCGCGATGTTCGCCGAACGCGGGTTGCTCGTCTCCTACGATCTCGAGCCCTTTCATCCCGAGGACTGGCTGATCATGCACTTCGGTATCGGCCGACGTCCGCGACGCCATGATCGTCTGGCGGACCGCGCCGATGCCAAGCGGGTCCGCCGCTATCTCGACGATGCGGCACAGCAGGTCGCGACTGCCGCCGCCGCGTTGCCGTCGAACCACGTCTACATGACGCAACTGGAACGCTATCTCCGCCAGGATCCACGAAAATGACGCAGGCCCCCCTAGGATCCATCGTCATCGTCGGCGGCGGCTCGGCCGGCTGGATGACCGCCGCCGCGCTTTCCAGCCTTGTCGATAGCAAGGACGTGTCCATCACGGTCATCGAGTCCGACGCGATCGGCACCGTTGGGGTCGGAGAAGCTACCATTCCGGACATGCTGGTCTTCAACCAGATGCTCGGCATCAGCGAAGCCGAGTTCATGCGTGCGACCGAGGCGACGTTCAAACTCGGGATCGAGTTTGTCGACTGGGGTCACAAGGGCGACCGCTACATTCATCCCTTTGGTCAGCACGGTGTCGACATGGAGGGGATCGACTTCCACCAATACTGGCTGCGCTTGAACAGGGATGGCGGCACTGCACCAATCGAGGACTACAGCCTCTCCGCGGTCGCCGCCGGCGCGGGTCGCTTCGCCCTGCCCGACCCGAACCCGCGATCGGTGTTCTCGCATCTTCGCTATGCCTATCACTTCGATGCGACGCTCTACGCACGATATCTGAGGCGGTATGCCGAGAAGCGGGGCGTCAAGCGCATCGAGGGCGTGGTGAACGCGGTTCACCGGACCGCGCAGGGCGACGGCATCGCCGCCGTGACGATGGACTCGGGTGCGCAGGTCAAGGGCGACTTCTTCTTCGACTGCACGGGATTTCGCGCGCTGCTGACCGGGCAGACGTTGGACATCGATTTCGTCGACTGGAGCGCCTGGCTGCCGTGCGACAGCGCGCTGGCGGTGCCAAGCGCGCATGTCGGACCGCCCCCGCCCTATACCCGGTCCACGGCGCGCCCCGCCGGTTGGCAGTGGCGGATTCCGACGCAACGCCGCGTGGGCAATGGCCACATCTACAGCCGCAGCTTCATGGACGATGACGAAGCGGAGCGGGTCCTGCGCAAGGGGGTCGAGGGCGCGCTTCTTGCGGAACCCCGCGCGATCCGTTTCAAGGCGGGGCATCGGCGGCAGTTCTGGCGCGGCAATTGTATCGCTATCGGGCTCGCGGCTGGTTTTCTGGAGCCGCTTGAGTCGACGTCGCTGTATCTGATCCAGGAAGGAATCAGCCGCTTCATCTCGCTGTTTCCCAACGGGGATATGCCCGATATACTCCGAGTAGAATATAACCGCTACATGCAGAAGAAATTCGAGCAGGTACGAGACTTTATCGTGCTGCACTATGTCGCGACGAACAGGGACGATACGCCGTTCTGGCGCTATTGCCGGAGCATGAGCGTGCCGGACAGCCTCCGGCACAAGATGGAGCTGTTCCGCGAAACGGGGCGCATCTTCCGCTATGATGACGAGCTTTTTGCCCGCCCGAGCTGGGTGGCGGTGATGCTGGGCCAGGGGATCATGCCTGAACGGTGCGATCCGATCGTCGCGGCGTTGCCCGCGCGCGACGTGGCGAATAGCCTGCAATCCATGGCGTCGGCGATGAAGGACGCTGCATCCCGCATGCCGACACATGCGAGCTTCATCGCGTCCTACTGCGCCGCGACGGAGGGCTGAGCGATGGACGAACTTGCCATTCGCAGGATCGTGGTGGTCGGTGGCGGCACCGCCGGCTGGATGGCGGCTGCAGCCCTGTCCCGCGTCCTGGGCCACGCGGTCGAGATCGAGCTGATCGAATCGGAGGCGATCGGCACGGTCGGCGTCGGCGAAGCGACCATCCCGCACCTGCAATATTTCAATCGGCTGCTCGGGATCGACGAGGACGATTTCGTCCGCCGCACGGCCGCGACGTTCAAGCTGGGGATCGAGTTCGTCGATTGGGGTCGCATCGGCGACCGCTATTTTCATCCGTTCGGCACCTATGGTCAGGAAATGGAGGGTTTGCACTTCCATCATTTCTGGCTGCGTCAAGCTCAGCTCGGCGGGGCCCTCGAACTCGATCGATTCAGCATCGGCGCCGACGCCGCGCGGGCCCAGCGCTTTCAGCGTCCCGACCACAGCCGCGCCGGCTCGCCGCTCGGGACGATCAGTTACGCGTTCCAGTTCGACGCATCGCTCTACGCCCGCTACCTGCGCGAGCGGGCCGAGGCCGGTGGCGTGCGGCGCACCGAAGGGCGTATCGTCGATGTCGCCCTCGACAGCAGCAATGGTCATGTCCAGGCGGTGACACTGGAGGACGGCAGCCGCGTTGCGGGCGACCTGTTCATCGACTGTTCGGGCTTTCGCGGCCTCCTGATCAGCGAAGCGCTTGGCGCCGGCTTCGAGGATTGGAGCCATTGGCTGCCCTGCGATCGCGCGGTGGCGCGCGCCTGCCGCCGGACCACCGACCCGCTTCCGTACACCCGGGCCACCGCCAAGGCGGCCGGCTGGCAATGGCGCATCCCGCTCCAGTCCCGCACCGGCAACGGCTACGTGTACTGTTCCGATCACCTGAGCGATGATGCAGCGCTCGCTGGGCTCAACGCCGCGCTCGACGGTGATCCTCTGTCGGAGCCCAACTTCCTGAAGTTCAAGGCCGGCGTCCGGCACAAGGCCTGGGACCGCAACGTCGTGGCGCTCGGTCTCGCGAGCGGCTTTCTCGAACCGCTCGAATCGACATCGATCCACCTGATCCAGTCAGCCATTGCGCGCCTGCTGACCAACTTTCCGGATCGTCGCTTTAACCAGCACGACATCGACTATTATAATCGCCGCACGCGCGTCGAATATGAGCAGGTGCGCGACTTCATCATCCTGCATTATGCCACCACGACCCGCGATGATTCGCCGCTGTGGCGGTACTGCCGGAGCATGGCGTTGCCCACGTCGCTCGAAGAGCGCATCGCGATATTTCGCGAGAATGGCCGGCTATATCGCCACGACAATGAACTGTTCAGCGAGACGAGCTGGCTCGCGGTCATGCACGGGCAGGGGCTTGTTCCAAGGCGCTACCATCCGCTCGCCGATCTGCTGCCCGAAGGCGAACTCGACAAGCGCATGACGCACATCGCAAATGCGATGCGGCTGGCGGTCGACCGTATGCCCTCGCACCAGCAGTTCCTTGACCAGATCGGTCGCACTGCGGCCTGACGTCCGGCCGGCAGCGGTGACGCCGGGAAGGCTTATCGCGCGCCTAGTGCGTGGAGGAGATACTGCTTGATGCGATCCGTCCGCGATGGCGACGCCGCCCCGAGCACGCCGCGTGCTGCCTCGGGCAGGTGATCGGCCACCCGTTCGGCCGCGTCGTCGAACGCATAGTGATCGAACCATTTCCGCCATACCGCGCGTTCGCGCGGCGGTAGGTCGCGTACCGCCATCAGCGCATGGATCATCGCGGTAAACGGGCTCGTCGCCTCGTGCCCTTCGGCCCAATAATTAACCAATATGTTGAGCGGCTCGTACGAGCGCACATTATGCCACCACAGTGCCGGAATGAAGATCGCGTCGCCGGGCCCAAGGTCCGCGACCAGCGCATGGCGCATCGCCTCGGCAAAGCGCGGGTAGCGTTCCAGGTCGGGTTGATCGGGGTCGACCATGCTCGCCGGCTGCCCCGCCATCGTATGATCGAGCGGCCCAACATAGAGATTCTCGAGCTGCTCGGGTGGGAACAGGAGGAAGCGGCGACGGCCCGCGACGACGCACGCCAGGTTCGCCGATCCGTCGTAATGCGTCGAAATCCGCGTCGCGTTGCCGATCCACACCCGCGCCTTCGCGCCAGGCAGCGTCAGGTCGAGCGGGTTTGCCTCGCTCCAGCCGGGCAGGAGCTGTCCTGTCGGCGCAGACCCAGCATAGAGGACGGGCGCCGCGGGATCGTTTTCAAACCGAAGCAATTCCGACAGCAGCAACTGCAACGGAACCATCTGACGGTTGAAGTTGAAGCCCTGGACGGCATCGTCGTAGAAGAAGCGGCCTTGTATCTCCGGCCGCCCCGCCATCACCTGAACGGGGACACCACCGTCGAACTTCTCCATGTATTGCGCTGCGCTCCGGGCACCGCCGCTTGCTGCCGCAACCGACGGCCAGGTGGAGACTTGAGCACGCAGGACTACCGGTTCACCACGGTTGAGGATTTCGGCTTCGAACGTTGCTGAGTCCACCCGCGCACGCTCGGCAAGCGGGCGCGCCCAGTCCAGATTGCTCACCCCTCGTCATCCTTTCATCCCGCCCCGCCAATAAGTTTGGCGCTGCGCTACCCAGGTTTCTCCGGATATAACTGGCTGCGAAGCTGGTGGCGACCGCGTATTCTACCTTCGAACGCCCGCTCGAGGGGGAGCAATGGCCGAGCACCGAGAAACCCGACGCCCTAGATCAGGCCGCGGCCCTCAATTTTCACGACCGGAACGAAGCCGTCGCCGCGGTCGGCGGGCATTGCGAAATGCAGGCCGTGCGGGTCGCGGCGGTGCGCTATGCGGTCGCCGCCGAGCAACGTTACGCGCTCGACGACGCCGTCGGCGAAGCGGTGGCGTGCGAGCGCCTCGATCGTCACGTCGCCGCGTGGCCAGCCGAGGAACAGCGCATAGAGCGCGCCCTTGTTCGTGGTGAAGCGCACGTCGCGCGGCGTGAACACCCCCGACGACTGCTCGTTCTGCATGCCCGTCTGCAGCTTGGTCGGGCCTTCGCCGTAGATCCGCCATGGGCGCGAGCCGAAAATCGCCTCGTCGTTGATCGCGATCCAGCGGCTCATCCCGTCGAGGATCTTTTCCTCCTCGCCGTCGATCGAGCCGTCGCCGGGCTGCGGGATCGAGAGCAGCAGATTGCCGTTCTTGGACACCACGTCGGCAAGCCGCTGGATGACCTGCTCGGCGGTCTTGTAGCTTTTGTCGTTCAGGCGCGCGACATTGTAGAACCAGTCGCCGATACATGTATCGGTCTGCCACGGCTCGTCCCACAGATGGTCGGTGAAGCCGCGTTCGACGTCCTGCACCAGGCCAAACCGGGCATAGGGCTTCAACTGCTTGGCGGTCAGCACGACATCGATCTTGCCGTGCCAGGCGATCGACCGATTATAGTAGTCCGCCGCCGCCTGGAGCCCGATCGGGCCGAACGGCAGCTCGTAATCGTCGAAATAGCAGAAGTCCGGCTTGTACTTGTCGATCAGGTCGGTCTGCCGCAGCAGCCATTTCGCGGCATAGGACGGGTCGTTCGGCGGCGGGGTCTCGATCCACTGGCCGTCATGCGCATCGTGCCAGGCGTTCATCGCGGCTATCGTGTCGATGCCGTTCGGCAGGACCGCGTGCGCGCCCGTATAGAGCTGTTGCGGATCGAGCCCGTCCCACCAGGTGCCGTGGCCATCGGCGGCCCGGAGCGTGAACGCGTCGTAACGCTGTCCCTTGCGCGGCCCGATCGGATCATAGCCATAGGCGGTCTGATACCAGTGCCAGCTATGCGCCGCATGGTTCGAGACGCCGAACTTCAGCCCGGCCTTGCGCGCGGCCTTCTCCCAGATGCCGACGACGTCGCGCTTCGGCCCGACGCGCAGCGAATTCCAGGCGTGATAGCGACTGTCGTAGCAGTCGAGATTGTCGTGATGATTGGCGAGCGAGACGAAATATTTCGCCCCCGCCTTGGCATAGCGGGCGATCAGCGCGTCTGGATCCCAGCGCGCTGCGGTCCAGCGGTTCATCACCTCCATCATCCCCGATCGGGTCGGATGGCCATAGGTCTTGAGGTGATGTTCGTACGCTGGATGGCCCTGCAGGTACATGAAGCGCCCATACCAGTCGCCTTGCTCGGGTACCGATTGCGGGCCCCAATGCGACCACAGGCCAAGCTTGGCATCACGAAACCACTCGGGGTAGCGATAGTGATCGACCAGCGACTGCCACGTCGGCTGCACCGGGCCCCGCGCCAGCCCCATCGGGCTCTGCGCGAGCGCATGGGTTGCGGGTCCGAGTGCAGCTATACCGGCGAGCACCGACCGACGGCTGAGGTCGCTGCTCACGGGGTTGCGACGGATCTGACGGGCACGCCGTCAAAGCGCGCGTGCGCTGCCGTCGGTAACCCGGTCAGGAGCCGTGCGGCGACGCGGCTACCGATCACTTCGGTGCCACGATCTGGACCAGGGACCCGGCGTCCTGCCCGGTCGGCAGCTTGCCCGACGCGGTCAGGCGCCGGCTCTTGTCGTCCCAGCGGAGGGTCGCTTTGCGTCCGCCCTTGGTCCGATAGTCATTGGTCACGCCATCGTCGTCGTAGAGCGCGAAACTGGCATCCGCGCCGGGATAGACGCGAATGGCCTCAAGCGACTGCGCCGTCGCGGTGCTCGGGACCTGGACGCCCATCGGGATGATCGACCCGGCGCGCACGAACAGCGGGATCCTGTCGATCGCTGCGTTCGCGGTGACGGTCTGCCCACCGGTAAAGCGCTGGTTGGTCCAGTAATCATACCAGTCCGCCCCGGCTGGCAGATAGACCTGGCGGCTGGTTTTGCCCTGTTCGGTGACGGGGGCAACCAGGAAGGCGGGGCCGAACATATACTCATCGCCCATGTCGGCGACGTTGGGATCGTTCGGGAAATCCATGAACAGCGCGCGCATCATCGGCGCATTGCTCTCATAGGTGTGGCGCCCGAGCGAATAGATATAGGGCATCAGCGAATAGCGCAGCTTCAGGAAGTTCGCGAGAACGGGCTCGGCCGCTGTGCCATATTCCCAGAGCGCAGTGGCGGGGCGCTGGCCGTGGATC
The DNA here is from genome assembly GCF_000733135.1 of Sphingomonas sp. FUKUSWIS1. Lineage (NCBI taxonomy): Bacteria > Pseudomonadati > Pseudomonadota > Alphaproteobacteria > Sphingomonadales > Sphingomonadaceae > Sphingomonas > Sphingomonas sp. FUKUSWIS1. Next base: position 7,024 of record NZ_JPJC01000249.1, on the reverse strand, counting down.
CGCAAGGTCGGCGTGAACACGCTATAGGCGAACCAGCGCGTGAACAGCTCGGGATAATCCGCATAGTCGGGCGCCATCGCGGTCGCGCCCGCCGGATCGAGCAGCACCGGACGGGTCGCCTTGGGCCCGTTCGGCCACTGCCAGCCGCCGATGTCGCTGCCCCAATAGGCCATGCCGCTCGCGGTGAAGCCGAGCCCGGCGGGCACCTGCCGGTGCAGCGCCTCCCAGGTCGACTTGATGTCCGACGACCAGAACAGCCCGCCATTGCGCTGGGCGCCCAGATAGGCGGCGCGCGACAGGATCAGGTTGCGCATCGTGGGGCGATCCCGTGCCGACCCGTCCGCGACGCTCATCGTGTGGAGCAGCGGGAAGACGTTGTGATAACGGTCGCCCGAGCCGATCGAATAGAAGCTGCCGTCGGGCACCAGATCGGGCTCGGTCTCGTCGAGCCAGAACCAGTCGAAGCCCTGGCTGGCGATATTGTCGCGGATTCGCTCCCAGAACCAGTTGCGCGCATCGGGGTTGGTGCTGTCGAGCAAGGCGCCTGCACGATCGGACCGGATCGGCAGTCCGTCGACGGCGTTGCCATCCTTGTCCTTCAGCAGCCAGGACTTGCTCGACAGCAGATTAAAGTAGCGCGATTCCTTTTCGAACCGCGGCCACACGCTAATGATCGAATGCATCCCCATCGCCTTGAGCTTGTCGTTCATGCCCTTGGGGTCGGGGAAATAGGTGCGGTCGATGTCGAGCTGACCCATGCGCGACCAGTAGAACCAGTCGAGCACCATGATGTCGAGCGGCAGGCCACGGCTGCGATACCCGTCAGCGATGCCGAGCAGTTCCTTCTCCGTCTCGTACCGCGCCTTGCTTTGGATAAGCCCGAACGCGGCCTTTGGCGGCAGCGGGGTCGTCCCGGTCAGCGTGGCGTAGCCGGCGTAGATCTCGTCGGTGGTCGCGCCGGTGATGACGAAGAAAGAGACGCGCTCGCCGACTTCCGACTGCCAGTGCGTCGCACTGTGCAGGCCGGGGGATACGACGGTCGAGGATGGATTGTCCCAGACGATGCCATAGCCCTTGTTGGTGACCATGAACGGCACGCAGACCGTCTCGCCCGCGGGCGCATCGTAATTGTGGCGGCAGTCGATCGTCCGGCCGCGCAGGTCGAGCTTGCCTTCCTGGTTCTGGCCCAGCCCGTAATAATGCTCGTCGGCGGGGGAGGCGAAGCTTGCACCGACGCGGAACGTCTTTTCGCCGTTGACGGTATGCGGCCCCATCTCCCACCCGGTCATCTGCGTCAGCATCGTGCCGTCGGGCTTGCGGATCGTCACCGACACCGGCGGCAGCGATGGCGCGAAATAGCGCTCCATCTGCGTGGGGGCCTTGGGCCAGGGCTTGGCATCGACCGAAAGCGACAGCGCGGCGGACGTGAAGATATCGGCGCCTCCGTCGTTGCGGTGCGTCCAGCCTGCGGCATTGGGCTTGGCGTTGGGACCGTCGCCCGGGGGGGCGTCGACCTGCCCGCGGTCGGTCGCGATCGTCACTCGGACGATGTTGGGGGCATAGGCCTCGATCGAAACCAGGCTGCCGTTGCGATCGACCGTCGCGATCGGCGCTGCGAACCCGCTCGTCGCAATCGTCGCCAGCGAAACCCCAACGGCAAATCGCGCGATCAGGCGCGACCAGCTCGGCGATACCGTGCTTCGGGAATCGTCGGACGGCTGCGTGACGACACGGGCTGGGGCGATATGCATTGAAATCCTCTCCGCGGGTCTGTGCCCGTTATGGTACCGCAAACTTCGCCAACGCGGCAAATTTGTCGTATAATTGCAGGTCCGCGCTACAGATCAACCGAATTCTCTGCCAAAAATATGACTTGTCAGACAATTCGTCCGTTGATACCGATACCACACTTCGACCGCAGAGCGCTTCATGGCTCAAAATGCGGCACAAATTTCGAGCGGTGGTCCGTTCGGTATCCTGGGGAGATGGTGTTTGAACCGCGTAAAATTCCGTTCGGCTTGTGTGCTCAAGGCTCTGGCAAGCGGGGCATCTGCCCTCGCGATTGTCTCGGCATTCACGGTAGCCGCAAGCGCCCAGCAGGCGCCCGCTATCGTCCCCGGCACGGCCGAAGAGGTCGCCCCGTCACCGATCGATCAGGGCGCGCAGGCGGGTACCGTCGCACCGAGCGGCGACGTTGCGAATGCGGATGCGGATGCGGATGCGGACATCGTGGTTACCGGCGTCCGCGCCAGCTTGCGCAGCGCACAGGCGCGCAAGCGCAACGCCAGCCAGATCATCGATTCGATCGTCGCAGAAGACATTGGCAAGCTGCCCGACAACAATGTGTCCGAGGCGCTGCAGCGGATCAGCGGCATCCAGATCGAGCGCAACCAGGGCGAGGGCAGCCGGATCGCGATCCGCGGCCTGACCCAGGTCCGTACCGAGCTGAACGGTCGCGACTATTTCACCGCGGGCGACGGCCGCACGATCAGCCTTGAGGATATTCCCTCCGAACTGCTCGCCGGGATCGACGTCTACAAGAACCCCGCCGCCGACGTGATCGAGGGCGGTCTGGGTGGCACGGTCAACCTGCGCACGCGGATGCCGTTCGACTTCTCGAAGCCGACGATCAGTGGCAGCGCGCGTGTCACGCATCACGATCTAGCGGACAAGACCAAGACCTCGTTCTCGGGTCTGATCACCGACACCTACCAGACCGGTCTGGGCGAGATCGGCTTCCTGCTCAACGGATCGCTCCAGCGCGGCGCCTATCGCACCGATGCCTTGTCGATCGAGCCTTATCAATTGCGCACCGGCATCGTCGATCGGACCGGCAATGGCAGCACGGCTGATGCCGCCGACGCGGTGATCGTGCCCAACGGCGTCGGCCAGTTCAACAATGTCGGTGATCGCCGCCGCATCGGCATTTCCGCGGCCGTCCAGTGGAAGCCTGCCGACAATCTCGAAGTCTATGGCCAGTTCGACTATGCCAACTACAAGTTCAACCAGGTCGGCTATCTCGTCTACCCGTTCGGCCGCGGCGGTGCGCCGATCACGCCGGGGCCGGCGAGCAGCTTCACGTTCGACGAGAATGGCGAGTTCCAGAGCGGCACGTTCCAGAACGTGTTCGTCGAGGGCAATACCTATCGCAGCGATCGCCGCTCGAAGACCGCATCCTATTCGGGCGGGCTCAAGTTCAATCCGACGAGCCAGCTCACGCTGACAACGGATGTCAGCTATGTCGACAGCCGCACGAAGACGGAGTTCTTCGCGCTCGGCGTTGGCAGCGACCAGCCCAACACGCTCAGCGTCGACATTACCGGCAAACTGCCCGTGATCGGCGTGACCGGGGCAGGGTCGCCCAGCTTCCTCACCGATCCGGCGAACTTTTCCTATCTCTACATCCTCGATTCCAGCAGCCGCAGCCACAACGACCAATGGTCGGTACGGCAGGACGTCGAATATGAGACGGATGGCGGCTTCTTCACGTCGATCAAGGCGGGTGTGCGGTACACCAAGCTGAACGCGGTCGTCGAAAATCCGGTGTTCGGCTATGTCGACTTGTTCGATACGCCACGCGTGCCGCGTACGCCGCTCTCGGCGATCCCCGGCTATTACAATCCCGTGCCGGTGAAGAACTTCTTCCGCGGCGATGCGGCTGGGCTCGGCAGCTTCCTGATCCCGCCGTTCGACGTGATCCGCGGCGATCTGAACGCGGTGCGCCAGACCTTCGCCTCCTATTATCCCAACGGGCAGGTCGCCGTTCCGGAATATCTGCCGACTGGTCGTAACGACGTCTCGGAACAGACGATCGGCGGCTATTGGGTCGCGCGGTTCAAGTCCGAGACCATCCTGCCGTTCGACGGCAATCTCGGTGTGCGCATCGTGAATACCAAGACCAATGTCGCCGGCTTCCAGACGCCGTCGGGCGGTCCGACGATTCCGATCGACCAGACTAACAGCTACACCTCGGTGCTGCCGAGCCTGAACATCCGCTTCCCGATCACCGAGACGTTGCAGCTGCGCCTGGCCGCGTCGAAGGGCCTGACGCGACCGGATTACAACCTGCTGAACTCGGTCCTGACGTTCGATCCCGTCAGCCGGCGGGGCTCGTCGGGCAATCCCGATCTGAAGCCGCTGCGCGCCGATCAGCTCGACGTCTCGTTCGAATGGTATTTCAACAAGACGAGCTCGGTCTACGCGGCCGCATTCTACAAGGCGGTCAACGGCTTCATCGCCCGCGTGGACGATCCGGTGGTGATCGACGGCACGCAATATCAGATCAACCGGCCGGTCAACGGCGCGAACGGCAAGATCAAGGGGTTCGAAGTCGGCTATCAGCAGTTCTTCGATTTCCTGCCGGGGCCGCTGTCGGGCTTCGGGGTGCAGGCCAACTACACCTATGTAGATTCCAAGGCGCCCAATCCGAGCGCCGGTGCAATCCCCGGCGCGCCGATCTCGGTGCCGCTCGAAGGGTTGTCGAAGAACAGCTACAATCTCGTCGGCATATACGAGAAATACGGCCTGTCGGCGCGTGTCGCGTATAACTGGCGCGACGATTACGTCCGCACCACGTCAGCCAGCGGGACGGGCAATCTGCCGATCTACGACCGGGCGTTCGGCCAGCTCGACGCCTCGATCAGCTACGACGTCACGCCCAACATCACCGCGTCGGTGGATGCTACGAACCTGCTCAACACCCGGCGTGAGACGTTCTTCGGGTTGGACAGCCGGCCGCGCGACTATTCGGTCGTCGATCGCCGCTTCGGCGCGACGCTCCGCGTGAACTACTGACCGGCCGAAGCCCGGGGGTCTCGAAAGGCTCCCGGGCTTCACGTGCGGTCCCGTGCGATGTCCCGACCTGGACCTGTAGCGTAGCACCGCGATCGGCGACGTGGGGGTTGCAATGCGCTTAGTAGGGCCCCCACCAGTGTCCGACTGAAGCGAATGCCAACATTGACGGTGTGACGAACGGGGCTCGCCCGGCAGCGATGGATAGGAAGCCAGAGATGACAGATGCGCACGAGACGGGTCGGCTGAACCGGCGGCATTTCCTGGGAAGCGGCACCGCGATCGGCATGGCGCTGGCCGCGGACGGTGTCGCTCAGGCTGCACCGGCGCAAGCGCCAGCGATCGGCGCATTGCCGATGCCGGCGACCCGCGACGACCTGCCGCTGCGCGCGCCAGTCGAGGATCCCAGCCGGCTGCTGCTCGATCGCAGCTGGCGCTTTCACCTCGGCGATATCCCGATGCCGGAGATCCGCGGCCATGGCTGGTCCTACAACAGCGCCAAGGCGGGGCAGGCGCAGGGTGCGGCGGCGATGCAATATGACGATTCGGATTGGCCCGAGGTCGACCTGCCGCATGACTGGGCATCGACGATGCCGTTCGAGGAAAGCGCCAATGTCTCGCAAGGCTATCGCCGGCGCGGCTTCGGCTGGTACCGGCGCGCGCTGCGGCTCGATCTCGCGGACCGGGGGCGGTATCTGGAGTTGCAGTTCGGGGGGATCGCGACGAATGCGACGATCTGGCTCAATGGATCGATCGTCGCGCACAACTGGAGCGGCTATAACTCCGTCTATATCGATATCACGGATCTGGCGCGGTATGGCGATGATCTGAACAGCATCGTCGTGCGGGTCGATGCGCAGACGATGGAGGGCTGGTGGTACGAGGGCGCCGGTTTGTACCGCCATGTTTGGCTGGCGAAACGCGATGCGACCTACATCGCGACCGACGGCATCCACGCCGACCCGCGCCGCGCCGCCGATGGCAGTTGGAGCGTCCCCGTCACCGCGACGCTCGGCAATATCGGCAAGATCCCGGCCGAGGCGAGCATCGAGGTCTCGCTGATCGATCCCGACGGCCGCACGATCGCGACGCAGACCGCCGCGGCGCGTCTGCCGTCGCTGAAGCCGGGCAGCGCGACGCTGTCCATCCCGGTCCCCGCGCCGCGGCTATGGTCGATCGACACGCCGACGCTCTACACGCTGCGGACGCGACTAATGCGCGGCGGCAAGGCCGTCGACGAACGCACGTTGCGGATCGGGTTTCGCACGCTGCGCTTCGACGCCGCGACGGGCTTCCATCTCAACGACCGTCCGCTCAAGATCAAGGGTACGTGCAACCACCAGGATCATGCCGGTGTCGGCGTCGCGGTGCCCGATGCGCTGTGGGACTGGCGGTTGCGGCGTCTGAAAGAGCTGGGATGCAACGCGATCCGCTTCGCGCACAGCGCGATCGCGACCGAGGTGCTCGACGCGTGCGACCGGCTCGGCTTCCTAGTGATGAGCGAGAACCGCAACTTCAACACCAGCCCCGATTACATTGACCAGCTCGAATGGCTGGTCCGCCGCGATCGCAACCGGCCGAGCGTGTTCATGTGGTCGGTGTTCAACGAGGAGCCGATGCAGGGGACGCCCGCCGGTTACGAGATGGTCCGCCGCATGTCGGTCGCGGTGAAGGGGCTCGACGACAGCCGCCCGGTGACGGCGGCGATGAACAGCGGGATGTTCGCCCCGGTCAATGTCAGCCAGGCGGTCGACGTGGTCGGCTTCAACTATCAGCGCGACCAGTATGACCGGTTCCACGCCGCCAACCCGATGCTGCCGCTGACGAGTTCGGAGGACACCAGCAGTTTCATGACACGCGGGGCGTGGGAGACCGACCGCGCCGCACACGTGATGGCGTCCTATGACGAGGAACCGGCTGACTGGGGCAGTACCCACCGCGAGGGCTGGAAATCGGTCGCCGAGCGGCCGTTCGTCGCGGGGACGTTCGTGTGGACCGGCTTCGACTATCACGGTGAGCCAACCCCGTTCGAATGGCCGTCCGCGGGCAGCTATTTCGGGATCATGGACCTGTGCGGCTTTCCGAAGATGGCCTTCTATCTGCACCGCGCGCAGTGGGTCGACGACGTGCCGCTGCTCGATCTGATGCCACACTGGAACTGGCCCGGGCGCGAGGGGCAGGCGGTCAAGGTGATGGCGCTGACCAATGTCGAGACCGTGCGGCTGATGCTCGA
>NZ_JPJC01000248.1:0-395 GCF_000733135.1 Sphingomonas sp. FUKUSWIS1 | reverse complement strand
GCCTCGAACCGCTCGTCCAGATCGCGTTACGCCGAAGCGCTTCACGAACTGCCTAAGCAATCCTCGTCTCCAAAATCGAGCACCTCACGGCATCGATTTTAAAAAACCCATTCACAATGTCAAATACGACGAGCCTTGCTCGTCTATCACCGCACTCTCGTGCGGCGAACCGTTTCTCTTCATCATCTGGATATGGTTGGCGTATTGCCTCAAGCCCGCGCGCCGTCGGTCGCAGCCAAGCTGCGCCTTGTGGCGCGCTTTGTTGCGCTGGCCGGTCTTGCTGACGTGCGAATTAGCGGCTGCTAATTCGTCTCGTCTGCTGCGACTTGGTGGAGCCTATCGGGATCGAACCGATGACCTGATGCTTGCAAAGCAACCGCTCTCCCAGCTGAGCT
>NZ_JPJC01000247.1:0-719 GCF_000733135.1 Sphingomonas sp. FUKUSWIS1 | reverse complement strand
CGGGGGCGTGATGGCGCGGGGTCAGGGTGCGGGTTTGCGGAGGCCGCCGGCGGTGACGCCCGCCGCGCCGACGCCGACCGACACGCCGGCCATGCCGCCGCCAACCTGGAACGGGCCCATGTCCTGGACCGGGGTGCGCGCGTTGAGCAGCCGGACACGTTCCGCGGCGAGGCTTTCGTGGCGCGGATCGCCGGGGTCGTGCTCGACGAACGGCACGCGGAACCGATCCGCCTGGCGCAGGCCGCAGACGGTGATGTCGGTCGAAGCGGGATCGACGACGCAGCGGGGTTCGGCGGCGAGTCGCTCGCTGGCCTTGGCGAGCAGCGGATCCTGAGCGAGAACCAGAAGCAAGGCGAACATGACCTGTCCCCGATACGCGATGGGCCGATACGAAGCTCGTCGCGAGGGTGACGCACGCGCAGGCGAGCCGCAAGCGTCAGTCGGTCGGATCCCGATCTATTCTGGCGATGCCGAGCCGGGGGATCTCGATCGCCGGGCAGCGGTCCATGACGACCTGAAGCCCGGCGGCTTCGGCGCGGGCGGCGGCAGCCTCGTTGATCACGCCGAGCTGCATCCACACCGCTTTCGCACCGATCGCGATCGCCTGGTCGACGGCCTCGCCCGCGGCGGCGGAATTGCGGAAGATGTCGACGATGTCGATCGGGTCGCCGAGCTGGGCAAGTTCGCGGAAGACGAATTCGCCGTGAATGTGCTCGCCG
>NZ_JPJC01000246.1:5962-6806 GCF_000733135.1 Sphingomonas sp. FUKUSWIS1 | reverse complement strand
GTATCTTCCCATCGCAAACCTGTCGGTCAATGCGCTCGTCATCATCCTGCTCGGCGGCGGTGTCGGGCTCTTGTCGGGGATGTTCGGGGTCGGCGGCGGCTTTCTGACGACGCCGCTGCTGATCGTCTATGGCATCCCGCCGACCGTCGCCGCCGCCTCGTCTGCCAGCCAGGTCACGGGGGCGAGCGTGTCGGGCGTGTTCGCGCATTTCCGCCGCAACGGCGTCGATGTGAAGATGGGCGGCGTCCTCGTCGCAGGCGGCATATTGGGCGCGTTCTTCGGCGCCTGGCTGTTCCGGCTGCTCCAGCAGAGCGGCCAGATCGATACCGTGATCGCGATCGTCTATGTCGTGATGCTCGGCTCGATCGGCGGCATGATGGCGAGCGAATCGATCGGGACGATCCGCCGCGCGCGGACCGGCCGCCCCGCCAAGCCGCGCAAGCGACGCCATCACCCGCTGGTCGCCGCGCTGCCGCTGCGGACCCGCTTCTACGCCTCGGGCCTGTATATCTCGCCGCTGGCGCCGTTGCTGCTCGGCTTTTCGACCGGGATCCTGACCATGTTGCTGGGGATCGGCGGCGGGTTCATCCTGGTGCCGGCGATGATCTATCTGCTCGGCATGGCGACGTCGGTCGTGGTCGGGACCTCGCTGTTCCAGACGCTGTTCGTCACCGCGGTGGCGACGATGGTGCATGCGACGACGACCAAGGCGGTCGACATCGTGCTGGCCGGGCTGCTGCTGATCGGATCGGTCGTCGGCGCGCAGATCGGTGCGCGGTTCGCGACCAAGTTCCGTCCCGAATATCTCCGTCTCGGGCTCGCCGTGATGGTCCTGCTCGTCGGC
>NZ_JPJC01000246.1:780-5706 GCF_000733135.1 Sphingomonas sp. FUKUSWIS1 | reverse complement strand
GGCGCGATCCTCTATCCCGGCGGGCGCCTGCCGAGCGGCGAGAGTCCCACCGACATCGTCGTCGTCGTCAAGGGGCCGACCCAGTCGATCGTGATGCGCGAGAAGGAGAAGGTCGCCGGCATCTGGGTCAACACGTCGCGGCTGCGCTATCGGTCCGCGCCCAGTTTCTATGCGATCGCCTCGTCCAAGCCGATCGGGCGGCTGGTCGACGACCGCACCCGGGCGATCTACGAACTTGGCCTCGACAGCCTGCAATTGTCGCCCGCGTCGAGCGCGCCGATTCCGACGCAGGACCGGTTCCAGCGCGGCCTGGTCGACCTGAAACGCCGTGCCGGGCTGTATTACGAGGCGCCGGGCGCGGTCGAGATCACCGATGACGTGCTGTACCGCGCGCGGGTTTCGGTGCCCGCGCGCGTACCGGTCGGGCGCTTCACCGCGGAAACCTTCCTGATCCGCGACGGCCGTGTGCTGGCCGCGGCGGTGCGCGACATCGACATCCGCAAATCGGGGTTCGAACGCTTCGTCGCGCGCGCGGCCGACCGGTCGGCGATTGCCTATGGCCTGGTCGCGGTCTTTCTCTCGATCTTTCTCGGCTGGGCGGCCGGCTGGATCGCGCGCCGGGTCTGAGGCGCGCGGACGCTCACGCATTCTTTACCCGTGCGCGGCATGGATGCGGACATCTGGCAAAAGCCGGAGGATCGAGGACCGACCGCCTATGACCGACATGCCCGCCGCCCATCTGTTCCAGCGGGCGATTGCCGCCGCGGCGATCGCGGACGGCGCGGGGCCGGACGCATCACCGGGGGGACAGGCCGACGCCCCGATCGGCGTCATATCCGCGATTGCCGGCGCCAGCAGCCGGGTCCTGCTCGACCGGACCGCGATCGCGCCGCTGCTCGCGCACCCCGACGCGGTGCTCGCCGCCGCCGGCCAGGTCGGCAGCCAGGTCAAGATCCGGGTCGGCACGTCATGGATCATCGCCAATGTCCGCTCGCTCGCGCTCGAGGCGGCGATGGGCGGCGTCATCGCGGGCGAGATCGATTTCCTTGGCGAGGGGGACGAGGACCGGGCGACCGGCGCGCTGTACGGATTCCGCCGCGGCGTGACGCGCTATCCCATGCCGGGCTGCGAGGTGTTCGCGGTCACGACGCGCGACCTGCGCGAGGTCTATGCCGCCGAGGACCGCGCGAATATCGCGATCGGTACCGTCTATCCGACCGCCGACGTTCCCGCCGCGCTGTATGTCGATGCGATGCTCGGCAAGCATTTCGCGCTCGTCGGCTCGACCGGCACGGGCAAGTCGACCGCCGCCGCGCTGATCCTGCATCGGATCTGCGACCTCGCGCCGCAGGGGCATATCGTGATGATCGACCCGCACGGCGAATATGCCGCGGCCTTCGGCACGAACGGCGCGATCCACGACGTGTCGAACCTGCAAATGCCCTATTGGCTGATGAATTTCGAAGAGCATTGCGAGGTTTTCCTGACCAGCACCGGGGAGCAGCGTCAGTTCGATGCGGACATCCTCGCCAAATGCCTGCTCGCCGCTCGCGCCAAGAGCCGGCTCGGCCAGACGATCGCCAAGCTCACGGTCGACGCGCCGATCCCCTATCTGCTCAGCGACCTGACCGGCATCATCAGCCTCGAAATGGGCAAGATGGACCGCGCCGGCGACACCAGCCCCTATCTGCGGCTCAAGGGCAAGATCGACGAGATCAAGGCGGATCCGCGCTATGGCTTCATGTTCTCGGGGATGCTCGTCGCGGACACGATGGCGGCGTTTCTCCAGCGTATCTTCCGCCTGCCCGGCGACGGCCGGCCGATCTCGATCATCGACGTGTCGGGCGTGCCGTCGGACATTACCGCGGTCGTCGTCGCGATGCTCGCGCGGATGACGTTCGACTTCGCGATCTGGTCGCGCAACGAGCCGCAGCGACCGATCCTGCTCGTCTGCGAGGAGGCGCATCGCTACATCCCGAACGATCGTCAGGCGGAAAGCTCGGTCGGGCGGATCCTCGGACGGATCGCCAAGGAGGGTCGCAAATACGGCGTTTCGCTCGGGTTGATCACGCAGCGCCCGTCCGATCTGGCGGAAGGCGTCCTGTCGCAGTGCGGGACGATCGTCGCGATGCGGCTCAACAACGAACGCGATCAGGCCTTTGTCCGCGCGGCGATGCCCGAGGGCGCACGCGGCTTTCTCGAATCCATCCCCGCGCTGCGCAATCGCGAGGCCATTATCTGCGGGGAGGGCGTGACGATTCCGATCCGCGTCGCGTTCGACGATCTCGAGGATACGCGCCGCCCCGCCTCGAGCGATCCGCTCTTCTCGGCGCTGTGGCGCGATGTCGGCGGCGAGGAGCAGATCATCGACCGGACGATCCTGAAATGGCGCGCGCAGGGCAAGTGAGCCGGCTGTCGGTCGTCGTGGCGGGAGCTACTCGCGGCGGCGCCTAGGCGGCGTAGTCAGTTTCGGTGATCTCGTTGTCCGCCATCAGCCGCAGCCGGTTGATCAGGCGGCATGCGATCTCCGACTTGCCGGGCCCGTTCGGGGTGGCGAGCATCGGGATGAGCTGCTGGTCGACGAACGTGTCGGGACCCGAATAGGCCAGTGAAAAGCGCCGGAACCCCCGGTCGAGGCCGATCATGTCCGTGATGATCGTCACGTCGCTATGGCGCCGGTCGGCGCTCAGCCGCGCGAGCAGATTGGAGATCGCCGGATCCGGTCCCTCGACCAGCTGGACGAAGTGCAGATCGGTGATGATCAGCGCGCCGGTGATGCCGGCCTGTGCGTTCCGCGCGCTGGACTCGTTGACGATCTCCATCAGCGCGCGCTGATCCATCGCGATATCGGGCTTGATCTTGCTCAGATACAGCACCGTCCGCAAGGCCGGCACGGGCGTCGCGCGGGCGGGCCGGATCGCGGTGACGGGTGTCGGGCGCGGTTGCGGCTGGCTGGCACCGCGCAGGGCCCAGTCCTGCTCGCGGCGCATCGCGCGTCCCGGAACATAGCCCTGGATCGAAATGAGCCGTCCGGTCGCGGTCGAGGAGAGCCCTGTCTGCATGATCGTCACATATCCGGTAAAGCGATGGTGCATCCCGCCTAGCATGGTGCATGACAGCACTGTAATATCGTAGAATTACGAACCGGACTTTAGTATGGGCGCCGCATCCGTGATCAGGATCGACAGCGGCCTAGTCTGCGCGAATTCGAAAAGATGATCGATCAATAGTGCGCGCAGTTGGTACGGCCATCTGCGGGGACTCGACGCCGGTTGCAGACACGTACGGCGCGGCGCGCGTCGCTAGGTGCCGGTGCGGACCGCGAGCAGGCGGGCGACCCGCGCCTTGAACGCGCGCAATGCCGGGCCGGACAGCTGTGCCGCGCTCGCCAGCGATACCGATCGCGGATTGATCGCGCCGCCGTTCCTCCACACTTCCCAGTGGAGATGCGGCCCCGTCGACATACCGGTCGAGCCGACATAGCCGATGACCTGGCCCTGGCGTACGCGCGTGCCCGATGCGACCGCGATCCGGCTCATATGGCCATAGCCGCTCGCCAGACCGCCGCCGTGGACGAGCTTGACGAAATTGCCATAGCCGCCGGTCCGGCCCGCGAAGCTCACCACCCCGTCGGTCATCGCGTGGATCGGCGCGCCCCGCGGCGCCCCGATGTCGAGTCCCTTGTGCATCCGCGTGAAGCCGAGCAGCGGATGCACGCGCAGGCCGAAACCGGACGTGATGCGGCCGATCACCGGCATGCCCGACACAGCGCGGCGTTCGGTCTGGCCATTGGCGTCGAACCAGCCGCCGCGGCCAGCGTCGTCACCCTCTACCGCGTCCGGATCCGCCTGTGGGTCGGTCGTGGTGGTCGGTGCGAAGCGGACGAGTTGCAGCGTGCGCCGTCCCTGGTCGATCCCGGCGAACAGCAGCGCGCCGATCCGCGTTTCCCCGGTCGCGGCGCGTTCGCGGGCGACGATCAGGTCGAAACGGTCCGTGGCGCTGACGTCGCGCCCGATCGACAGCCGTGTCGCGATCGCCTTGATATAGGTCTCGACCGCCTTGGCGGACACGCCGGCGGCGCGCATCGACCGGTACAGGCTCGATCCGGCAAGCCCCTGGATCCGCAGCGGGGTGCGGTCGACCGCGATCGCCGTGCGCGTCATCGCCAGACCCGCTGCGGTGCGGTGCAGCGACACGTCCAGGTCGAACCGCGCGCGCACCGCGAGCGAGTCGAGTGGGCGCGCGACCGTGCGATCCGCGCGCCGGCCCAGCGTCAGCGCGATCCGCGTGCCCGCCGGGATCGCGCCGGGATCGACCGTCTGCGCGATCAGCGCCGATGCAGCACTGGCGTCACGCCGGCTGACGCCCGCGCGGATCAGGACCCGGTCGAAGGCATCGCCCTGACCCAGTGTCGCGGCAAGGTCGACGCTCGGCCGTTCGGGTGCCTGCGCGAGCGGTACGACAAGGTCGTTCGCCGCCATCCGCCGCCCCGTATCCGCGCCCTGGCCGAGCGGCGCGATCGCCAGTGCCCGCGCCTGCTCGCGTGCCGAACCGGCCAGCGGTGCCGGGACGCCGCCGGTCAGCGGGCGAAAGCCGGGGGCGAGCATGACGGTCGCAGCGCACAGCGCGGTGCAGGTCGCGAGGCCGCGCCACCACGTCGCACTACCGATCGCGCTGCCCAGATCGGGCACCCAGTCGATCCGTGCTGCGGCGTCGTGCAGCCGCGTGACGCCCCGGGGAATTGCGTCGGAACCGGTGGTGGCGGCGCGCCCGAAACTTCGGGCGTCGATGCCGCCGGCCAGCCCCAGTTCCTGCTCCGTCCCTAGATACACGTCGCGCACCTCGTGGCCCAAATTCCTGGCGCACATTTCCGGCCAGGTTCGCCGTTCCCCCCGGCGCGGGTCGGAGTCCTGTGCAGCAAGGGTC